>CABQOJ010000158.1 GCA_902465775.1 uncultured Porphyromonas sp.
TCTCCTTGCCCGTGAGGTAGGAGTAAGGGGTGCCGACACGTGCATAGAGGATACGGAGGTAGTCGTAGATCTCGGTCACGGTGCCGACGGTAGAGCGGGGATTGGTCGAGGCGCTCTTCTGCTCGATAGCTACGACAGGGCTGAGTCCTACGATCTCATCGACATCTGGTCGTCCGCCACCGCCCCCGATGAAGCTACGGGCATAGGAGGAGAAAGTGTCTAGATAGCGTCTCTGTCCTTCAGCTAGTAAGGTGTCGAAGGCAAGCGAAGACTTGCCACTCCCCGAGAGTCCCGTCACGACGGTCAACTTGTGACGAGGTAGTGAGACATCTATATTCTTGAGGTTGTGCACACGAGCGCCATGTACCTCGATAGCACCCATCGCCCATAGCTCCTGATCTGAGACAGAGGCGTGTGTATTGCTATCGCTGGGTCGCTTTGTGTGGGAAACTGTCCGTTTATTCTGATCCATTTTATCTAGAAATGCCGTTCTTAGCCTACAAATATAAGGATTAATTACGACAGAGAGTACAGCGAGCTCCAGTGCTAACGCATTATATCACGATGAGTGCATCCACGTCCTTATGAAGGAAATCGGAAATTCCTCGGTGGAGATCTTTGATTATCCAGTGAGGAACGGGAAAATTCATCGGAACTTTGATTTCATTCTTCCGAAGTTTCATTTCATTCTTCCGAACTTTTATTTCGGCCCTCCGTGAGGAATTTTCATTTTTCACAGAGCTATTGGGGATTTCCTCTGGAGAGATATGAATCAGCCCATCGGTTACTGTCATGTGGCTCCTAAAAGCCCAGTTGTAATGCGTCCTTACCTAGCAAAAGAAGCGATTGAATAGCGTGGCGATACTGAGGGCTTGTGACAAGCGAGCAAAAAGCTGTACTTTTGTCCCAGCAGAAGCTATCCAGCTCCTGGGGGCCATAGCTCCTAACACGCTTACAAATCAATGTATATGGATCGGATCACAACATCACAGCCTGCTATCGTTGATGCGACTGCCCTGCACAACGAGCAGGTAGCGCCACGCTATCACCTACTTACACTAAGACTAGAGGTCTCCTCGGGCGATGCTTCGTGGCTACAAGGTGTAGCGCCAGGGCAGTTTGTACAGGTAGACTGTCGCCCTGCGGGAATACTCTTGCGGCGCCCCATATCCATATACAAGTGGTCTAGAGAGGAGCTATGCCTAACGCTCTTGGTGCAGCGCGTAGGGCGTGGTAGCAACTATATATGCGACCTGAAAGAGGGGGATAAGGTGAATATCGTCGGACCTTTAGGAACTCCCTTTGCCACAGACCCCACGATAGCTGGCGAGCGCCCGCTCCTAATCGCTGGTGGGGTAGGGATGGCACCCATCATCATGCTCGCGCGTCATCTGCAGCAGCTATCGGGAGTGAGACCGCACCTGATCATAGGCGCTCGCACCGCTTCCTTACTAATACTGCGAGATGAGATAGCGCAGATCGGTTGCTCCTACAGCTACACGACTGATGACGGATCGTATGGCACGCGGGGGGCCGTCCTAGCGGCTCCTGAGCTAGAGCTAGACAACTACTCTATGGTCTACACCTGCGGTCCTCGCCCTATGATGCGTGCTATCCACAACTGGGCAAAAGCGCACAACGTGCCAGGACAGGCTTCTCTCGAAAACCTCATGGCTTGTGGCGTGGGAGCATGCCTATGCTGTGTGGAAAACATTGCAAACCAGGGGAACACGTGTGTCTGTACGGAAGGCCCTGTCTTTAACTTTGATCAACTATTATGGTAAGCACATCGGTCAATATAGGGGGAGGCATTACCCTGAAGAATCCTATCCTAACTGCTTCTGGTACTTTCGGATATGGGCTGGAGTTTGATCCATTTCAAGATCTTAATGAGCTGGGTGGATTTATAGTCAAAGGGACTACGCTGCACCCACGACAAGGCAACCCTTATCCACGTATGGCAGAGACGACGGCTGGCATGCTCAACTGTGTGGGACTACAGAATAGGGGAGTGGACTATCTCGTAGAGCATATCCTCCCTCAGCTAAGTCACTACGATACAGAGGTTCTCGTCAATGTGAGTGGCTCTACGATAGAAGACTATGTGGCTTGCGCTGAGCGACTAAACGATCACCCGAAGGTGCGCGCCATAGAGCTAAACATTAGCTGTCCGAATGTTAAGGAAGGCGGTATGTCCTTTGGCGTCAACTGCGAGAGCGCCTACGAAGTGGTCTCAGCGGTGCGCAAAGCTTACAAAGGGCACCTGATGGTCAAGCTTTCGCCCAATGTCACCGACATTACAGCGATAGCTCGCGCTGCCGAAGAGGCTGGCGCAGACAGTCTCTCTCTGATCAATACGCTCCTCGGGATGGCGATCGATGTCAAGACTCGCAAACCGAAGCTATCCACAATAACTGGTGGACTGAGCGGCCCTGCTGTCAAGCCTATAGCCGTCCGTATGGTGTGGCAGGTGGCGCAAGCCGTATCCATCCCAGTCATAGGACTAGGTGGTATCGCCTCTGTGGAGGATGTGGTTGAGTTTTTACTAGCTGGCGCCACAGCCGTACAAGTCGGCACCTACAACTTTGTAGAGCCAGACATTGCCTCTAAGCTTGTCCACGGACTCTCCAACTATTTAGAAGAGAATCACATATCAGACGTCAATGAGCTGATCGGAGCTTTGTCTTGCTAAAGACTTTCGCTCTTATGCTTAGCTTAGCCTAGGCTATACGAAAGCGCCTAGAGCCTTTACTTAGCTTTGCGGCTAGTAACCTGTCCGAGCGTCTTACGTAAGCGAGAGAAGAGGTCTGTCGTTGGGAAATCAGCTTTGATCGTCTCAGCTTCACGACGCTCAGAGACGATGAGTAGGATATCATCAGGATGCAGGTGTAGTCCGCCCTTTGGCACTATATAGCGATCGTGGCGACGTACGAGGATGACCAACTCTTCGGGGTTGAGCGCAAGGTCCTTGAGTAGATGTCCTTTGGTCAGCATCTCCTCTACGACCACACGCTCCTCCATATTTGTATTAGTCTCCTCAGGGATCTCAACTCCCATGAAGTAACCTTCGGGAGGAGCGGGTTCCGCTAGGTGTAGCGCACGAGCGACGGGCGTGATCGTCATACCCTGACAGATGAGCGACACCAGCGTGATGACGAAAACTATGGTAAATATGTGATTAGACTGAGGCACCTCGGCCAGTACGGGGTAGGTGGCAAAGAGTATCGGCGCGGCTCCACGTAGACCGACCCAAGAGGTGAAGAGACGAGCTTTGAAGGATAGGTTACGGAATGGCAGTAGCGTCACGAAACAAGCTAGCGGACGGGCTACAAAC
>CABQOJ010000159.1 GCA_902465775.1 uncultured Porphyromonas sp.
CCCGACGAAGCTCGCAATCCGCTCTACGAGCCAAACTACCCACGTCAGTATCAGACCTGGCTCCAGACGGCCGACACCTCCTTCAGCAGTCGCTACAACGGCTCTCAGATTGTCGACGTACTGGCGCAGCGCCCCGCCATGGTTATCTTCTGGGCTGGCTATGCTTTCAGCCGTGAGTATGGCACGCCCCGTGGGCACATGCATGCTATCGAGGATATGAATCACTCCCTACGCACAGGGCACCCAGGCATCGATGGCGCAGAGGATCTACAGCCAGCCACCTGCTGGACCTGCAAGAGTCCCGATGTGCCTCGTATGATGCAGCAGATGGGCGTCGTCAACTACTACGCTGGCCGGTGGAGCCAGCTAGGTAGCGAGGTGGTCAACCCCATCGGCTGTGCCGACTGTCACGAGACGAAAAACATGACCCTCCGCATCTCTCGCCCCGCACTCATCGAGGCTTTTGCACGACAGGGCAAAGACATCACCAAGGCTACGCATCAGGAGATGCGCTCGCTCGTATGCGCTCAGTGCCACGTCGAGTACTACTTTAGCCAGGCGGATCCCAACAAGCCCAACTACCTCACATTCCCCTGGGACAAAGGCTCCCGCATGGAAGATGTCGAGGCTTACTACGATAGTCTCAAGTACTATGACTACATACACCCGCTCTCCAAAGCACCGATCCTCAAGGCTCAGCACCCAGACTTTGAGATAGCTCAGTACGGTATCCATGCTCAGCGAGGAGTCAGTTGCGCCGACTGCCACATGCCTTACAAGAGCGAGGGAGGAGTCAAGTTTAGCGACCACCACATCTCCAGTCCGCTCCAGTACATCGACCGTACCTGCCAGACCTGTCACCGTGAGAGCGAGGAGACCCTGCGACAAAACGTCTACGACCGTCAGGCTATGGCTCTCGAAGTACGTAACAACGTTGAGCGCGAGCTCTGCAAGGCACACCTCGAGGCACAGTTTGCCTGGAATCATGGTGCCACCGAGCAGCAGATGGCTCCCGTGCTCCAGCTCATACGTCAGAGCCAGTGGCGATGGGACTACGCTGTGGCGACGCATGGCGGATCCTTCCACGCGCCACAGGAGATCACACGCATCCTCAGCAATTCGCTGGAGAGAGCACTCCAAGCGCGTGTGCTGATCGCACAGATCGTAGCGCAGCATGGGCACACGGGTCCTATCCCCCTACCCGACGTCAGCACCAAGGAGAAGGCGCAAGCATACATTGGGCTAGACATGAAGACGCTACGCCAGCAGAAGGCACGGTTCAACGAGCAGATCCTCCCACAGTGGATCAAGACCGCTCAGCAGAACCAGCGTCTCGTCTCCGCCCGATAGCCCCCCAGAGGACGCACGGATCGGAGGCGTCAGAAGCTAGAGATTAGAGGTTAGAGCGAGACGTGTAGCAAAATGTAGGGACGCACGATCTGTGCGTCCGTTGTCGAACGACAAGACATGTAAGGAGTAACTTTTAACGGGGACGGACTCACGGGAGTGTCTAGCGAGAGGGCGTCCGTTGTATCAAAGGTTACAGCGCCGTGGTTTTAACGGGGACGGACGCACAGATCGTGCGTCCCTACAAAGGTTATCCGTCTGATCCCTCTAACCTCTAACCTCTAATCTTCGTATCTTTGCACTATATGTCAGTAGTGCAGATACCGCTAGCGGAGCGAATGCGTCCTAAGACGCTCGAAGAGTATGTCGGACAGTCTCACCTCGTCGGTGCGAATGCCCCGCTACGCGTCATGCTCGAGCGGGGACACATACCCTCGATGATCCTATGGGGACCGCCCGGAGTCGGCAAGACAACCCTCGCACGGCTTCTCTCGCAGCTGATGCAGTGTCGTTGCTACAGTCTCTCGGCTGTCGGCTCAGGCGTAGCCGACGTGCGCAAGACCCTGCAGGAGGCCAAGGAAGCGCAGGCGGGACTCTTCTCACAGCATCAGGGGCGACCGATACTATTCATTGACGAGATACACCGCTTCTCCAAGTCCCAGCAGGACTCCCTACTGGCAGCCGTCGAGCAGGGGGTGGTGACGCTGATCGGCGCCACGACGGAGAACCCCTCCTTTCAAGTGATCCGCCCGCTCCTCTCCCGCTGTCAGGTTTTCGTCCTCAAGCCCCTGGAGCATAGCGACCTCTCGCAACTCATCGACCGTGTCTTTGCCACCGACCCGCTCTTCTCTCGCTACACCGTTTCCCTAGAGGGTGCTGACCGTGATATGCTCATTCATCTGGCTGGTGGCGATGCGCGCAAGCTGCTCAACCTCCTCGAGATGACCCTCTCGATGGCTCTCGAGCAGCACCCCGACGAGACGACCGTACAATTGACCGGCGAGGCGATCGCTAGCGTAGCCCGTCAACAGCCCGCAGCCTTTGATCGGGATGGGGAGTTGCACTACGACATCGCCTCCGCTTTTATCAAAAGCATACGTGGTAGCGACCCCGACGCAGCGCTCTACTGGATGGCTCGCCTCATCGAGGGGGGCGAGGAGCCCCGCTTCATAGCGCGTCGTGTGGTCATCTCAGCTGCCGAAGATATAGGCTTGGCCAACCCGCAGGCGCTGGTCGTGGCGCAGGCTGCTGCCGATGCGGTGGACTTCATCGGATGGCCCGAGGGACGCATACCGCTTGCCGAGGCGGTCGTCTACCTGGCTGGTTCGCCGAAGAGCAACTCGGCCTACCTCGCCATCGACGCGGCCCTCGCCAAAGTGCGTGAGACGGGCAATCTGCCAGTCCCGCTCCATCTGCGCAATGCCCCTACGAAGCTCATGTCTGACCTCGGCTACGGCGTCGACTACCACTACCCGCACGACTTCCCCAAGCACTATACACGACAGCAATACCTGCCCGACGAACTCAGCGATGCGCAGTTTTACACCCCGCAAGACGTGGGGCAAGCCGAGCGTACGCTCAGCAACTACATCAAGTTTATAGAGGAGGGAGACGAGTAGAGATTAGAAGTTAGAAACTAGAGGTTAGAAGTTAGAGCGAGACGTGTAACCGTTATCGGGACGCTCGGGACGAGTAACGGTTGTAGGGACGCACGATCTGTGCGTCCGTTGTGTCAAAGGTTACGGTGTCCGTGGTATCAAAGGTTACGGTGTCCGTGGTTTTAACGGGGACGGACGCACAGATCGTGCGTCCCTACAGCCGTTACACGTCTTGTCGTTCGACAACGGATGCCCTCCGACTAGACACTCACCGAGCGTCCCTACCGCGGATTAGTCGTTTCCTCTGATGACTCCGATGACTTTAAATCGAGTAGGTCGGGAAACGAAAGTTTTCTGACTTACTTTCGTTTCCTCCCCTCT
>CABQOJ010000160.1 GCA_902465775.1 uncultured Porphyromonas sp.
TATCTCCTGAGAGATGTAGAGTACTTTCTTATCTTTGGCAGCCATAGTGTGATTTGCTTTCGTTCCCTACAAAGATAGTGAAAAACGGCGACACCGCCCCGTCGCCACACTATCCGCCCCTACCGGGCAGTCGTACCCAGAGCGGGACTTGAACCCGCACGACCGCAATTGGCCAAGGGAGTTTAAGTCCCTCGTGTCTACCGATTCCACCATCTGGGCAACAGCTCTGTGCGCTACACGCCACAAGGCTCCACGCACACTGCCCGACAAAGGTACGCAAAAAAGAGATTCACGCAGTGACCTCAGCTGTGGTAGCCAATTCCGTCCCTGAGGCTCCAGGGGACGGAGTCACTAGCGCTGACATCTTGTGCCTGCAAATTCCAATCTCCACGGAGGAATTTCCCAATAGCTCGGTGGAGAACTTCTATTTCCTCCGAGGAATGAAACAAAAGTTCGGAAGAATGACATGAAACTTCGGAGGAATCAAATGAAACTTCGGAGGAATTTCCAAATAGCTCCGTGGAGGATTTCAAATTCCTCGGGAGAAAGTCAGCTAAATTAGGAAGATTGCTGGAAGCACAGAGAGCTCTCGTGAGATTTGCAAGGTCAGTCGCTCTGAGGGGCGCTTGCCATCTGCTTATTTTTCTGTACCTTTGCGCCCATAGCCTTAGAGTACGCTCAGGTATATACTTAGGTATGCACTCACGGAGCGCCTCTAGAGCGTCTTTATTTTTATTGGTAGAGAAGCTAGTCGCACACATGTCTCACGGAGGTCGGTACACGATACATTTGAAGGGATTGCCCCAGGGCGTCTCAACCGAGGACTTTGTGGTAGAGTCAGCTTTTCTAGAGTCACGCCCTACGTTTGACCTCAGCGGAGGTCCCGTAGTATGCACCATCCGTGTAGATCGCGTGGGAGAGACCTACGATCTGCTACTGACCCTCGCGGGCTCTGTGCAGACGCATTGCGATCGATGCCTGGCTCCCCTGGAGATGCGCATCGACATATCCCAGCATCTGGTGGTCAAGCTAGGCGACCAGTACGAGGAGGTAAGCGATGAGGAGATCATCGTGCCACATAACAGCCCCTCGCTGGACTGCGCTGACCTGATCTACGACCTGATCGTGCTGTCGCTCCCGATCAGCCGTATGCACCCCGAGGGTGCGTGCGCCAAGGATATGCAGGCCATCCTAGACAATCTCGACGCTACCGCCGAGGAGGAGACGGATAGTCGCTGGGCTGCGCTCAGTTCGCTGCGTGACTCACTACAAAATGAGAAGGATAAATAATAAACTAGATAAACAATGGCACATCCCAAAAGACGGCAGTCTAACATGCGCACTGCCAAGCGTAGAACGCACGACAAAGCAGCAACACCCACACTAGCTAAGTGCAGCAACTGTGGGTCATGGCACGTATACCACACCATCTGTCCAGAGTGTGGTTACTATCGTGGACAACTAGCTATCGAGCAGGAGGAGGCCTAAGCGCCCGACCCGCTAAGCGATAAGACTCAAGCCCCTAGATGATCGAAAGATCACGCTAGGGGCTTTCTTGATCTATATGGGGTGTAGGATGATTCCTTTTTTGTACCTTTGAGAAACGCTATCGCAGTGAGGCGGTGGCGCACTCTTAATAGCACAAACACTTAACCCAATATATAGTATGTCTTACCCAATCATGACTGCCGAAGAGGCAGCGAGATTAGTTCACGATGGCGATCAGGTAGGCTTTAGTGGCTTTACACCAGCTGGTTGCCCTAAAGTAGTGCCACAAGCCATAGCTCATTACGCCGAGGAGGAGCATGCGGCGGGAAGACCGTTTCGCATAAGCGTCTTCACGGGTGCATCAACAGGCGACCGCCTCGATGGAGCCCTAGCGCGTGCTCACGCGATCAAGTTTAGAGCACCCTATCAGTCCAACAAAGACCTACGCGCCGAGATCAATAGCGGTGAGGTGGCTTACTGCGACCTGCACCTTTCGCAGCTAGCGCAGGAGCTGCGTGCTGGCTTCTTTGGCAAGATTGACGTGGCTATCGTCGAGGCTGCCGAGCTAACGGAAGATGGCCAGCTGGTTCCGACCACGGGCGTCGGCATCCTACCCACCATCTGCCGTCTTGCAGACCGAATCATCGTCGAGCTTAATGATCGTCACCCCGCCAAGATACGTGGACTCCACGACATCGCTGAGCCTCTCGATCCACCCGCACGTCGTGAGCTACCTATCTACAAGCCCTCTGACCGTGTCGGCAAGCCTTACCTACAGCTCGACCCGAAGAAGGTCGTAGCGGTCGTCAAGACGAGCGAGCCAAACGATGACGGAGGCTTTGCACCGCTCGACGAAGTAACGCAGGCGATTGGGGACAATGTCATGAAGTTCCTCGAGGAGGAGATCCGCACGGGACGCATCCCTCGTGAGTTCCTACCGCTACAGAGTGGCGTCGGCAACATTGCTAATGCGGTTCTAGCCTCCGTAGGCAAGAGCCCGAAGATCCCACCTTTTGAAGTCTACACAGAGGTGATCCAGGATGCGGTCATTGGGCTGATGAAGGAGGGACGCGTTAAGTTTGCTTCGGGCTGCTCGCTTTCGGTCAGTCGCAGCGTCATCCTAGACATTTATCAGAACTGGGACTTCTTCAAGGACAAGCTACTCTTGCGCCCTGAGGAGTACTCAAACAATCCAGGCATCGTACGCCGCCTCGGGGTCATCACCATGAATACCGCTCTAGAGGCGGACATCTATGGCAACATCAACTCGACGCACGTCCTCGGCACCAAGATGATGAACGGTATCGGTGGCTCGGGCGACTTCACCCGCAATGGCTACATCTCTATCTTCACCACGCCCTCGACCGCTAAGGGCGGTGCCATCAGCGCTATCGTGCCGATGGTGAGCCACGTGGATCACACCGAGCACTCGGTCAAGGTACTCATCACCGAGTACGGTATCGCCGACCTCCGAGGGCTCTCTCCACGACAGCGTGCGGAGCGCATCATAGAGAACTGCGCCCATCCCGACTACCGTCCACTGCTACGCGCTTATCTGGCTCAGGCTTCGGAGGGTCAGACGCCTGTTTGTCTGGAAAAGGCTTTCGCCTTCCACAAAGCCCTGGCAGAGACAAAGGATATGCGCCAAGCTAAACTTTAATCGATGAAAGCAACCCGCTCCTCGCCCCTACTCCTCAGTAGGTGACGGGGAGCGATCACTACCACAAGAGCTGACACGCTTATGTCTTACATACTCAATCTAGGGGGACGCGCCTTCGACCTGTCGGAGCCTGTCGTGATGGGCATCCTCAATGTGACGCCCGACTCCTTCT
>CABQOJ010000161.1 GCA_902465775.1 uncultured Porphyromonas sp.
TGGCACTCTTTAATGAGCAGCGGGCGTGGGGCGTCATCACGACGCACTACCGCAATCTCAAGGAGTATGCGACCACGCACAAGGGTATCGTCAACGGTGCGATGCTCTATGACCAAAAGGAGATGAGGCCACTCTACGAACTATCCATTGGTCAGCCGGGAAGCTCCTTTGCGCTAGAGATAGCACGTCAGCAAGGGTTGCCCCGCAAAGTGCTGGAGTACGCCACCGAGCTGGTCGGCGAGGAGGTCATCCAGAGCGAACGCTACGTGCAGGACATCGTACGCGACAAGCAGTACTGGCAGCGCAAACGCACCGAGATAGAGCATCGTGAGCAGAAGCTTGAGCGCCTCCTGGCAGACTACGAGTCGCGTCTGTCGAAGCTCAAGGAGCAGCGGCAGGACCTTCTGACGCAAGCACAGCAGGAGGCGACTCAACTACTGGATCAGAGCCGTGCTCAGATCGAGCGCACGATCCGAGAGATCAAAGAGAGCCAAGCGGAGCGACAGCAGACCAAGGAGGCTCGCCAAGCTCTCAGTGCCTACAGCGAGCAACTGGCACAGGCTGAGACGCTAGAGCAGTCGGGTAGTGTGGAGCGTGAGTTGGAGCGGCTCAAGCGTCGCAAAGAGCGTAAGGAGCGTAAGCGCAAGCAGGGTGGCGCTCCGGAGCGTGGTGTGCAAAGTCAGTCGCCAGTCAAGCTCTCTGTGCCGAAGCCTCCCAAGGAGGGGGACGAGGTGCGAGTCACAACGATGAATGTGGTGGGCGTCCTCTCTGAGCTTTCGGCCAGTAGTGCCACGGTGGTGGTCAATGGTCGCATACGTATCACCTGCAAGCCTAATGAGATCGTACGTCTCGGCAGTGAGCGCAAGGAGGAGCAGGCGCAGGCGGCTCCGCAACCAGCCCGTACGACCAATGTGGTGGAGCATCTGCATGAGCGTCGGCTGGACTTCTCCGACCGACTTGACGTGAGGGGTATGCGTGCCGCTGAGGCGATCCAAGCGGTTCAATACTTCCTCGACGATGCGATCAGTCTAGGCTTCAACCGTGTGGAGATACTGCACGGCACGGGGACAGGTGCGCTACGGGTCTCTATCCGCGAACTGCTTGATCATTACCCTGGGGTGAGTCACTATCATGATGAAGATGTGCGGTTTGGCGGTGCAGGCATTACGATCGTTCATCTGCAGGAGTAGGGGACAGCTCTATTTAGTTCTCTTGCTCCTCCTTCCGCTGAAGGGGTGGGCGCAGAGCGATTCGCTCACGATGAGCGAACTTCCCCTCGAGTGGCTCGTTGAGAGCTTGCCGAGTGACGAACTCTCCGAGCTAGGGGAGGACGACTTGCTAGAGCTATCACCGCAAGAGACGAAGGCAAAGGAGTTGCTCGACCTGAACCGTGCTACTCAGCAGGAGCTGCAGGCGCGCTTCCCCTTTCTCACCCCCCAGCAGCTTCATCAGCTTAGGCTTTATCGTGACGAGCGCGGTGGCGAGCTCCAGTCGGTCTATGACCTCAAGTGGATCACGGGCTGGGATCGTGAGACGATAGCTCGTGTGGCGCCCTATGTGACGGTGCGACCTTTCGCTGGGGAGCCTTACGAAAAGCCCAAGGTGCCGCTCACTGGCGAAGCTTACCTTGCGATGAGCTACCATAAAGCTTCCGAAGCCGACCCTGAAGCGTGGTACGACCCACTTAAGCTTCGCTCGGCTATATCGCTCAGGCAAAAGGGGCATTGGCAGGTGGCGGCCCAGTATCAGAGATACCCGCAAGAGCTGGCGAAAGATGGCACCTGGCGCTACTTCGCTATGTATGAACCTCGCTTGCCCTACCTAGATAAGGTGCTGCTCGGACACTTTAAGGTGGGGTGGGGCGCTGGTCTCCTCGCTGCTCGCTCCGTCTGGGCGAGTGCGAGTGCGCTGCCACAGTTCACGCGTCATAAGTCGATGATTTCCCCTTCGCTCAGTGCGATGCGTGAGCGAACTTTGCGGGGCATTGCGAGTGAGGGGCATTGGGGAGCGTGGCGTTACTCCGCATTTTACTCTTACAGTCGGCTCGATGGCACGATCGATGAGCGACAAGGCTTGATCCAGTCTATCAGACCTAACATGCGCTATGACACCCCTGAGAGACGGGCCCAGCGAGCGCTCATACCGATGCAGACGGTGGGGGCGCAGCTCGCCTACACCATGCCACGAGCCTCTCTCTCGCTACAGACGCTCTATGCCGACTGGATGGGGTATGACTTAGCCTTCATGCCTGGTTACAAAGCCATAGCGAGCGACAACCCGCTCCAGTCGCATTGGCTCACCTCGCTTGCCTACCAGTGGCAGAGCCAGTCGCGACGCTTGGATCTGCAGGGCGAGCTAGCCGTTGAGCAACTAGAGCATCTGGGCTTCATACAGCACCTGCGCTACCGCACTCCTCGGCAGCGAGACCTCGGCGTGACACTATATTATATGTCTCCACGCTTCGCCTCCTACTATGGTCGGAGCGAAAGCCACTACGCCCGTCTGGGCAACGATATGGGGCTTCGCCTCTACGGCACCATGCGCCTGATGAAGCGCTCCACTCTGCGTGCTATGCTGGAGCTATACGAAAGCCTTGAGCCTCGCTATCATAAGCTAGAGCGCAGTCGTGGTCTCCTGACACGTCTCTACCTCACTACCCGCTACAACAATCAGATCGAGCAACTCTGGTACGGGCAACTGGGACGCTCCAATGAAGAGGCGCTGCGCTGGCGACTCAGTAGTACGCTACGCTATAGCCTAGACGCTATCTCCCTACAGCTTGTCGGCACCATCCAGCAGCGTCAATTAGAGGGACAAGATGAGGCGAAGTGGGGGCGGTCGCTCACTGCCGTTGCCCGCTATCGTACGGGCGTGCGCCGTCCGCTCAGCATCGCTCTCTCGGGACATTACTACCATGCCGACCACGTTCGGGTCGCGAGCTACGCTTACCTGCCCACCTCTCGCTATGCCTTCGGGTTGTACAGCGCCACGGGTCAAGGCATTGCCACCGCACTACTCCTGCAGTGGCAGCTAGCGCCGCACTGGACACTCTCAGCCTCCATGCGCTACGATCGCAACCTAGACGAAGGCGTTCCCCGCTGGCGCGCCGACAGCTACCTTGTCTACCGTTTCTGAGAGACTCCTAGATTCTGCAATTCCTACGCGTCAGACTCGCGGAATCTTGTTTTTCGCCTAGAGTTTGCCAAGTCAAATAAAAGTAGTACCTTTGTGCCAGCAAAGCCCAAAAGGAAGTGTGGGTGAGTGGCTGAAACCAACAGTTTGCTAAACTGTCGTACGG
>CABQOJ010000162.1 GCA_902465775.1 uncultured Porphyromonas sp.
CGGGGGTCGTCTCATCCGTCCCTATCTGGTGGATCGTGTAGAGGATGCGGAGGGCAATGTAATCCAAGAGTTTCAGCCACAAGTCCTGCATGAGAATATCTGCAAGCCTGCTACGCTCGACTCAATCCGCTCAATGCTAGACAATGTAGTCTTACAAGGCACTGCTAAAGGGCCCGTACGCTCTGATCTGATCTCCATCAGTGGCAAGACGGGCACGGCTCTGATGAGCAATCATGGTGGTGCGGGCTACCGTGCTAGTGGAGAGGTCTACATGACTTCGTTTTGCGGATACTTCCCCTCCGACCGTCCTAAGTATAGTTGCATCATCTTCGTAGTCAATCCTCACGGTCCCGGTCGCGCCTCTGGCGGCATCGTGGCTGGTAGCGGGGTGAAGCGTATCGCTGAGGAGATCTACACGCTCTCCAATCCTATCCTCCTAGACACGATCACGCCATACCCAGCGAGCGAGCGGTTGAGACACCTAGATTTAGCTGGTGGGGAGAAGAAGCGTGTCGAGAGCTTTGTCAAGGCTTACAAGATCCCCGAAGTGCGACCCGAAGGGGGTGGTAAGGTAGCCTCTGACCAACTGGTCGTACCTCAGTACGGACGTGAGGGACTAGAACTACATCCTCTGGCTCGCTACGTCAAAGGGGTGATGCCTCGCCTCGTGGGACTAGCGCCCAGTGAAGCGGTCTATCAGATCAGCTTGCAGGGGCTGGAGGTGCAGTTGGTCGGCTACGGCCGAGTCGTAGCTCAGAGCATACCCATCGGTACGCCTATTCACCCAGGACAGAAGGTGATCCTCCATCTAGGCAACAATCATAGACAGTAAAGCGGAATCCTCTCTAAGATAAATATGAATCTCAGACCACTCAATAATTATATAGTAGCACTCACTGAGGAGCATCTACTAAGCCAAGCACACACAGGAGCCGTCTCTACGGAGCTATGTCAAGTAACCTCTATCGAGCAGGACTCACGTCGTGCCTCTGAGGGGTGTATCTTCGTAGCGCTACGTGGTGTACATGTGGACGGGGCGGACTACATACCGAAGGCACTCGCAGCGGGCTGTCGTATCATCGTCACTGAGCGCCCACGACCTGAGAGCCTCTCCGACGAGGTGGTGTGGCTCACGGTGACCGACACGGCGAAGGCGATAGCGGTCCTAGCCTCTGTCTACTACGACCGTCCCGAGCGACAGCTCACGATCGTAGGGGTTACGGGGACTAATGGCAAGACGACTACCGCCACGCTTTGCTATCAGCTGTGGAACTGGCTCGGCATGCGGGCTGCGCTCTTTAGCACGGTCTGCATACGCATTGGCGATAAGGAGTATCCCGCTACCCACACGACGCCTGACGCTCTAGAGCTGCACCGTGTGATGAGGGATATGGTGGATGCGGGGTGTCGCTACCTCTTTATGGAGGTTTCTTCGCACGCTTTGGTACAGCAGCGGGTCTATGGCTTGCCCTTTGCGCTCGCTCTCTTTACCAATCTAACGCGTGACCACCTGGACTATCACGGCACGATGCAGGCTTACATTGCGGCAAAGAAGTCGCTCTTTGACAATCTCTCCCCAGATGCCTACGCCCTAGTCAATGCGGACGACCGTAACGGTAGCGTGATGGTGCAAAACTGCGCTGCCCACCTACATACCTATGCGCTGCGTAGCCATGCGGACTATATGGCTCAGCTCTTAGGACAGTATGTGGATGGCTCTACCCTACTGCTGGACAACGAGGAGGTAGAGATCAAACTCGTCGGAAGCTACAACGCTTACAACGTGACGGCCGTCTACGGTGTAGCTCGTCTCCTCCTACCCGATCTAGACAAGAGTTTGATCCTGCGTGGCATCTCTAGTCTAGAGCATGTAAATGGTCGCTTTGACCTGCTTGCCTCTCCGAGAGGTTACCACGTGGTGGTGGACTACGCCCACACCCCTGACGCTCTCGAGAATCTACTGAAGACTGTCTCCGAGCTCAACGCTTCACAGGTCTACGTTGTAGTCGGCGCAGGCGGTGATCGCGACATGGGTAAACGTCCTGAGATGGGACGCATCGCCTACAATATGTGCAACCGTCTCTATCTCACCTCAGACAATCCACGCTCCGAGGATCCGCAGACGATCATTGATCAAATGCTCGAGGGCATCCCTCAGGCGGAGCGTGACCAAGTCTACACCAACGTCTCTCGCCGCCAAGCGATCACAGACGCTTGCGCAGCTGCACAGCGTGGCGACCTAGTGGTCATCGCTGGCAAGGGTCATGAGACCTATCAAGAGATCAAAGGCATCAAGCACCACTTTGACGACAAAGAGGTGGCGCAAGAGATCTTTGCAAAAGAGAAGCTGGCATAGATAGCGTACCTTTGTCCTTCACTTAGCCCTTCCCCTATACACCTATCAACTACCCCATTACACTATGCTTTATCACCTCTACGATTGGCTACAAGCAAACGACGTCCCTGGCTGGCGATTGGCTCAGTATGTGACCTTCCGAGCAGGGATTAGCTTCATCCTAGCGCTGATCATCAGCACAATCATCGGTCGGCGCATCATCCACTGGCTACATCGTATGCAGATAGGCGAGGTGGTTCGCACGCTAGGACTGGAGGGCGAGGCGATGAAGAAGGGCACCCCAACGATGGGCGGTATCATCATCATTATAGCAATCATCGTCCCGACGCTTCTCTTCGCTCGCCTTAACAATGTCTATGTACAGCTGATGATCTTTACGACCCTTACGATGGGTGCCTTGGGCTTTATCGATGACTACATCAAGGTCTTTAAGAAAAACAAGGCGGGGCTCCACGGGCGCTACAAAATCATCGGACAGGTGCTCCTAGGCGTTGTCGTGGCGCTCACTTTCTACTTAAGTCCAGACATTATCATTCGGGAGAATCAAGAGGTGACTCACAACGGTCGCATTGAGCAAGTTACCTTCTCTAGTCAAGAGTCTAAGAACACGCAGACGACGATCCCCTTTGTCAAGAACAACAACTTCGACTACCGCTCTCTCGTCCCTACCTCTACACCAAACCGCGAACTGGTCGGCTGGATCGTCTTCTCGATCATCATCATCCTGATCGTCACCTTTATCTCTAATTGTGTCAACCTGACGGATGGTCTGGACGGACTAGCCGCAGGAACAGCCGCCCCTGCGGGAGTCGCCTTGGCGGTGCTCGCCTATGTCTCCTCACACATAGCTCTGGCGCAGTACTTTAGTATCATGTTTATCCCAGGCGCTGAGGAGCTGGTGATCTTTGGCGCAG
>CABQOJ010000163.1 GCA_902465775.1 uncultured Porphyromonas sp.
TTGCCCTCGAGATACTCTTCGGCGACAAGATTACGCCCTGGATGAAGAGCTACGACGGCAAGTCTCGCGAGCCTGTCTACCTTCCCGCCCGCTTCCCCCTACTCCTAGCGCAAGGTGCCGAGGGTATCGCCGTGGGACTCTCCTGCAAGATCCTTCCGCACAATCCCAAAGAGCTGATCGAGGCTGCCTGCGCTCACCTTCGTGGGGAGCCCTTTACGCTCTATCCCGACTTCCCCACGGGTGGCATCATCGACGTGGATCGCTACAACGACGGTAAGCGTGGTGGACAGGTCAAGAGCCGAGCACGCATCGAGCGCATTGAGGATCGTGTGCTGAGTGTGCGCGACCTACCTTTTGGCAAAACCACCTCGACGCTCATTGACTCGATCCTAAAGGCAAATGACAAGGGGCTGATCAAAATCAAGCGCATAGACGATATGACCGCTGAGACGGCCGACATACGCATCTACCTGCCCGTAGGTGTCTCGGCCGATAAGACGATCGATGGGCTCTACGCCTTCACCGATTGCGAAGTCTCTATCTCGCCCAATGCGTGTGTCATCGAGGACGACAAGCCACGCTTCCTCGGCGTGAGCGACCTGCTACGCCACTCTGTAGAGCATACACGTGGACTACTGGAGGAGGATCTGCGCTTACAGCTACACGACCGTCAGGAGGAGTATATGGGCGCTTCGCTGGAGCGGCTCTTCATCGAGCATCGTATCTACAAGTTGCCAGCCTTTGAGGAGGCACCTGACCAGCAGACCGCTCTAGAAGTGATCCGCAAGGCTCTGGAGCCGATCGTGGGGGACTCTTTGCTAAGGCCCATCACGGACGATGACTTAGCACGTCTCCTAGAGATCAAGATGGCACGGATCTTGAAGTTTAACCTAGAGAAAAACGAGCAGCTCATCCTACGCCTCACCGAGGAGATGGCGCAGATACAGCACCACCTAGACCACCTCACAGACTATGCGATACACTACTACAGCTCGCTCCTAGAGGAGTATGGCGCGGGCTGGGAGCGACGCACTCAGATCGGACACTTTGGCTCGATCGAGGCGACGAAGGTGGTCGAGGAGAATCTCAAGCTCTACATAGATCGCAAGATGGGCTTCGCCGGGACTGGCATCAAGGGCGGAGAGTATGTGTGCGACTGTAGCGAGATCGACGACATGATCGTCTTCTTCCGTGATGGCACCTACCTAATTACGAAGATCGAGGAGAAGAAGTTCCTCGGCAAGGAGCGTGTCCTACACATCAATAAGTATGTGCGAGGCGACAAGCGCACGATCTACAACGCGATCTATCTGGATGGCAAGACGAAGACCTCGTTTATCAAGCGCTTTCACGTGTCGGCCAGTGTCCGTGATCGTGAGTACGACTTGACGATGGGGACACCTGGGAGCAAGGTGCTCTACTTCTCGGCAAACCCGAATGGCGAGGCGGAGAGCGTGACGATCAAACTACTCCGTGGAGGCACCTCACGACGCATCCTCTTCTTCAACAAAGACTTTGCCGACATTGCTATCAAGGGACGCACGGCCAAGGGTAACATCGTGACCCGCGCTCCGATCGAGCGTATCTCACTCAAGGAGCAAGGCGGGTCAACGCTCGGAGGACGTAAGGTCTGGTTTGATCCAGATGTCAACCGCATCAACTACAATGATCAGGGAGACTACCTAGGCGAGTTTGAGTCGAGCGACCGCATCCTCGTCATCCTACCCTCGGAGCAGACCTACACGACCGACTTTGGCGAAAGCAATCACTTTGCCGAGTCGCCTAAGGTCATCGAGAAGTATGATCCCGACAAGGTCTGGAGCGTCATCTACACTACGCCCGAAGGAGTCACCTACATCAAGCGAGTCTACCTACCCGATAGGAAGAAACCGCAACCGATCATAGATCCGGAGGAGCAACTCCTAGCCCTTACGGATGAGCCCGAGGCGCAGTTTACGCTGATCACAAAGCCGCAAGGGCGCAAGAAGGCAACAACGATCGAGATCTCCGTGGCTGAGTACGAGCCGCTCAAGAAGATCTCCGCACGAGGCAAGCGGATCACGGCGCTACCTATCGAGAGCTTTGAGCAAGTTGCGTCCGTAACAGACGAGACAGAGGACGAGGAAGAAGAGCTAACCGAAGAATAAGCTAAGCATCACGAGCTATGACACAGAGATTACGACAGATCCTTCTAGCGCTTTGCTTGGGACTATCATTGCTGGGCACGAGCCTTTCGCTTTCTGCGCAAGAGGCGGACACGACGGCCACTGCACCGCACCGACTGCTCTACCTAGCGCACGACTTTCGCTTCGGTTGGAATAAGCTATACAACGAGTACCTCTCACCGCTCTACTATCGTGGTCAATCGCTGGGCTACCGGCTCTCATCGGAGGCACCACTCACGCAGTCGCACCCCGAGTGGCTCGTCATGCAGAGCACGCAGGTCTCCTATGCTCAGCTCCTCAACCCCGCACGCAACAGTGCCACCAGGCATATTGCTTTTGACACAAAGTGGAGCTTCGTCCATCAGTGGCGCCTGCCCTTTGGGCTAGTCCTCGGTGTAGGGCCTGGCGTCCTAGTCGAGGGCGCAACCTCCTATAACGGGCGCAACCAAAACAACCCAGTCGACCAGCAACTCAATGGCGACCTGACGGCACAAGCCTTGGCAGCCTACCGACTGCGCATCGGATGGTTTGTCGCTGACCTGCGCTTGCAGATGACCTCGGCACTGGCGGGGCTCGGCTTCGCGCCTTATTACAATGAGTCTTACCTGCAGGCTTACTACTACGACAAGATCATCAACCACTTTGCGCCACACACCTTCGGACGGCGCCACTACTACCAGATAGGGCTGTCTTTGGACATCCCCATATGGCGCATCATGACGCTACTAATGAGCTACGACTATACCGACTCGGCAAGACGGATCCACTCCATCTACCGAGGCTTCTCGGGGCACTATCTCGGTGTAGGCTTGGCCACTTACTTCCGTCCATTCAGAGGTTATCAAGAGGTCCAAAGTACAAACCACACGACTGCCATCAGCTTATGAATCTAACGAGACTACAAAGCGGGCTTGTCGGCCTGCTCCTCCTACCACTACTGCTAATAGCCTGCACACAGGAGCCTAAGGAGCAGCGATACACTAAGGACTATCAGACCAACTTCTCAGCGCTCTGGACCATACTAGACGAGGGCTACTGCTTCTTTGACGATAAGCTTCCAGCCTCGGGCGATACCACCT
>CABQOJ010000164.1 GCA_902465775.1 uncultured Porphyromonas sp.
CTTGGTCAATGTCTGTGATGCTCTTCACCTCATTGACGATTGCCTTGTCGTGCGGGGCGATGATCTGAGCACCGTCGCTCCAGAAGACCTTGTAGCCGTTGTACTCCTTAGGATTGTGCGAGGCGGTCACCATGACGCCACTCTTGCAGCCCAGCTGACGGATCGCATAGGATACCATCGGGGTAGGGCGTAGCGCATCGTAGAGGTAGACCTTGATGCCGTTTGCCGTGAGCACGTCGGCCGTCGTCTGAGCGAAGAAGGGGCTGTTGTTGCGCCCATCGTAGCCGATAGCTACGGAGATCTCTTCGCCAGCGAAGCACTGCAGGAGGTAGTTCGCCAAGCCCTGCGTAGCCATGCCGACGGTGTATTTATTCATACGGTTGGTACCAGCGCCCATGATGCCGCGCAGACCGCCCGTGCCAAACTCTAGTACTTGGTAGAAAGCCTCCACGAGAGGCGTCTTGTCCTCAGCCGCAAGGAGAGCCTCTACTTGCTGACGTGTCTCACTGTCGAAGGCGGGTGCGAGCCACTGCTTGGCACGCTCTTGTGCCTGCTGTATAAGTTCGGGTGATAAAGTTGCCATAGTTCTATTGTGTCGTTAGATTTGTTGTGGATTTGTAGCGAGTGGTTAGAAGGCGCACCATATACCGAAAATGGCTTGCACCAGCTTACCTCTCGCAGTAGGAGCAAAGTTAGCAAAATAAGCGATACAGAGCAGCGCCCACGGAGGAACGTAGATGTAACTATCAAATCCCCTAGAGCTGAAGACTGAAAGTTCGGAAGACTGAAAGCAGAAGCCCCGCAAGTCAACCAGTGACGCGGGGCTCCTCTAACTTCTAATTTCTAATGTCTAACCTCTAATGTCTAATCTCTAATCTCTATCCCTTATCCTTCGTCTCGACAATGTTTGAGGTGAACTCGAGCCAGCTCTCGTTCTTCTTGTAGAGCTTGCTACTTCCCTTCGGCACAATGAGCTTGCGAGCTGTGCCAGCTACGCTAAACAGGGTCATCAACCCTACCTCCACCTGCGCGGGGTCGGCCACACGTATCTCCACCTTGCGGAGCTGATCGCAGAAGGCAAACGCCATATCTCCGATCTTGCGCACGCTCTCGGGTATCACTAG
Organism: uncultured Porphyromonas sp.; assembly: GCA_902465775.1. The sequence goes on from CABQOJ010000164.1 coordinate 1,125, forward strand.
GACCTCAAGATCTTGGGCATCGTAGCCAGCATTCTCAGCGATCTCTTGCACCGTGTCGGGGATTCTATAGACATCATCATACAGCCCCGCAGGGTACTGGATCAGTTGCGTCTGCTCCTTATTATATAGGATGCCGTCGATAGAGGAGTAGCATGGATTGTTCGGATCTACCTCAATCTCGAGGAGCATGATGCAGTCGTGAAAGGGGGAGACCCCGAGACGAGTCGTCTGCGCTGGCAGAGACATAAAGCTGAGACTCGAGCAGCGGGCGAAAGCGTACGACCCCACCTCCTCCAGATGATCTCCGAGCATCACCTCCATGAGAAAGTAGTTGCTCGCAAAGGCTAGCCCTGCAATCTTACGCACCTCCTCAGGTATCGTAAACTCCTGCTCCTCTTTAGACGCAGGATAGTGTACCAAGACACTCAGATCCTTGCTATATAGGATATCATCCCGCACGACGTAGTGCTCACTCTCTGGGGCTACGGAGATCTGCTCCATAGCCAGACAGTCCGCAAAGACTCCATCGCCTAGGCGCTCTACTGAGGCGGGGATGAGCACCTTCGTAAGATCACTACAATTGCTAAAAGCCATCTCCTCAATCACCCGAATGCCCTCCGAGAGCGTGAGACTGCTGAGCTGGATGCACCCATTGAAAGCGTTGTCCCCAATCTCCTGCACATTGCCCGGGATGACCAGTTCGTGGAGCGCCATAGTACCTGCAAAAGCACTGCGCTCGATCCGCTCCACCGTGTCAGGGAGGATGAGCTCCCTGAGAGCGACACACTCGCTAAAGGCAAAAGCTCCCACACACTTCAGTCCCGAGGCAAGCTCTAGTGCGAGCATACTGTCACAAGACTCAAAAGCCCCCTCGCCAATCTCCGTGACGCTCCCTGGGATCGTCACAGACTCTAGGCTCTGACAGCAGGCGAAGGCGCTCTCTCCGATATAGGTCACCCCCTCGGGTATCTCAACGCTTGTGAGCTCCGTGCAGTTATAGAAGGCGTAGTCACCGATACGGGTCACACCCTCCTCCAGGACAATCATATCAATCTGATCATTGAACTCAAACCATGGGGCCTTCCCAATAGGGTAGTCGGGTAGAGCTCCCGTGCCTGACAGCGTGAGAGAGCTATCCTTGGGGTCATATCGCCACAAGAGCTGCCCCGTCTCACCGCTCTTTGGCATCTTAATCTTACTCATTGATTTACTCCTTATTTAGTTAGTTTGGTGAGCCACTCGGCGATCAGCTCCAGTACCTCGGGAGCGATCGTCTCGCTGATCTGATAGTACTCGCTCACGGCTCCTGTCGTCGCATGCTGGAAGAGGTGGTTCAGCCCCTCCAGCTGGCGCGCTTGCCGTGGTGTCCCCGTCGGGAGACTCTGCTCGATGACGGGCAGATGCTTATCCGCCAGCACTTGTTGGTCTAGCGAACCATTGAGTGCCAGCACAGGGCAGTGCGTCTGCGCTATATCCCCCTTCGGATCATACTGTGTGAAGTAGATAAGCCAAGGGGTCAGCCCGTCGGCAACCTTCTTGAGATCCAAAACCAACCCAATAGGGAGCTGGTAATGTCCCTCCGAAAGCACCTTCGTGACCAAAGCTTCGCCACGCAAGTCGCTCTGAGCCGCTTGGTTAAAGGTCGCTACCGCAGCTCGCAGATACTCTGCGCGAAGCTCTTTTGGCACCTCCGCCCGAACTAGGGCAAGGTCCATCTGGTCTTGTAAAACCTCCTTGCCAGGCAGCGTGCTCCCCGCTAAGCTAATGATGAAGTCAGGGATACCTCGAGCTGCCAGCATGAAGGCGATAGTACCGCCCTCGCTATGCCCCAGCACGCCCACCTTGTCGAAAGTCTTCTGACCGCGTAGGTAGTGGACCGCAGCCTGAGCATCGTCCGCTAGCGTTGCGGTGGTCGCCTCGGCAACACTGACCGAGTCTATATCGTCGTGATAGCCACGGTCGTCGTAGCGTAGCGTCGCTACGCCATGCCGAGCCAAGTAGTCCGCCAGCACGGCAAAGGGCTTATGCTCCGCAAGGGTCTCATCACGATCCTGTATGCCCGATCCAGATACAAAGAGAACGA
>CABQOJ010000165.1 GCA_902465775.1 uncultured Porphyromonas sp.
TGCAAACCTTTGGACAATTACTACCCCGCCGAGCAATACCATCAAGAGTATCTGCGCAAGAACCCTGGTGGCTACTGTCACATTGGCCGTACGCAGATAGCGCGTGAGAGCTACGTCCGCTACGTAGACCACGAGGCGCTCCGCAAGCGTCTCACGCCGATGCAGTATCACGTGACGCAGGAGGCTGGCACGGAGCCACCCTTTGACAATGAGTACTACGACCTCACCGAGGCGGGCATCTACGTAGACGTTGTCTCTGGCAAGCCGCTCTTCCTCAGCTTGGATAAGTTTGACTCTGGTTGCGGATGGCCCGCCTTTGCGAAGCCTATTGACGACCAACTGATCAAGGAGTCGACCGACCGCTCACACGGCATGGTGCGTACGGAGGTACGCAGTAAAGATTCGGATGCTCACCTTGGGCATCTCTTTGAGGATGGGCCCGTCGAGCTTGGCGGACTGCGCTACTGTATCAATAGTGCGGCGCTGCGCTTCATTCCCCTAGACAGTCTGGAGGCTGAGGGGTATGGCGACTACCTGCGCTACTTCAAGAAGTAACTGTGACAAGGGTCCTACATCTCAGCACTTATGGGGCTAATAGCGGTGCTGGCGTCGCCGCGTTGCGACTGCTAGAGGCGGAGCGGAGCTACGGCTTAGACGCTGAGCTACTGCTGATGGCTCCTAACTCGGAGCCCCTAGCTGGGGTACACGCCCTTGGCAATGATCGGAGGCTTTACCGAGCTTGGCAATGTAAGCTTTGGAGCGAGCGAGCCTTCGTTGCTCTGCTCAACGGCTTCAACCGGGAGCAAACTTTCAAAACCTCTCTAGGCCGACTCGGCATCTCCATGAGCGCCCTGCGCCCCTACCTCGCAAAGGTGGATCTCATCCATCTGCACTGGACGCAGCACGCCTTCCTCTCGCTCCGCACCCTCGAGGAGCTCTGCAAGCTCGGGCTACCCGTCGTCATCACGCTCCATGACTACTGGTGGGCTCAAGGCATCGAGCAGATGGCGACTAAGCCTGGCGAATTGTTAGTCCCTCTGCGCCGACTAGACCAACGAGTTCGGCAACGCAAAGCGGAGCTCATGGCGCGCTATCCTATTCACTGGGTCACCGTCTCCAGTAGCCTTGCCAATGAGGTGTCACACTCCTCCATCGTACCTCGCCTAGGGATCAGCACCATCGGCAACGTCCTCTCCGCTCAGTACTATCAGCAGGCACAGAGCCAAGGAAGCCGAGCCACCAACGGGCAAGCACCTTATCAGATTCTCTTCGTAGCAACACGTGTGGACGACCCGATCAAAGGGTGGAGCTACCTAACCGAAGCCATGCGACAACTAGCCGAGCTAGCGGGCGAGCAGACAGCGCAAATGCAGCTCACACTCGTCGGTGCCCTATCCGACCGCACACTCCTCAAGCAGATCCCCATCCCGGTACAGCATCTGGGCACTATCTCCGATGCGGAGCGACTGCGCTCTCTTTATGCTGAGAGCTCCGTTCTCATCTCAACTAGCAAGCGTGAGAGCTTTGGCCAGACACTCCTAGAGGCTCTTGCCTGCGGTACGCCCGTCATCGCTAGAGACTCGGGAGGACCCGCTGATATAGTCATTGATGGAGTCAATGGCGCTCTCGTGGCGCACGACAAACCGCAAGAGATGGCGACCGCTCTCTGGCAGCACTTCACTAAAACCACAGCTTATCAGCCTGAAGCGTGCCGAGCATCTGCCCTGCGCTTTGCTCCGACAGCCATTGCCCAGCAGTACGCCCAGCTTTACGCCCAGTTAATAGATGACACCCAGCGAGCAAACTCATGACCACCACGCCCCTACTAACCATCATCACCATCTGCTACAATGCGGAGGCAACCATCGCGCCCACCCTGCGCAGCCTTGCCGAGCAGAGTGACCAAAGCTTCGAGTACCTCGTCATAGACGGAGCTTCCCAAGACAAAACGCTCTCGCTCGTCCAGACGCTCTACCCTCGTGCTACCGTCCACTCCGAGACCGATCATGGGCTCTACGATGCGATGAATAAAGGGTTACGCCAAGCTCACGGCACCTACATCTGGTATCTCAATGCAGGCGATACGCTCCGCACGCCTGACACGGTTCGCACCGTCTGCGCTACTCTTGAGACGCACCAGCCTGACCTTCTCTATGGCGATACGATGATTGTAGACGGTGCTTACCAAGACCTTCATCCTCGTCGGTTGCGCCCGCCACATCAGCTGACGCAGCGCTCCTTTGCCAATGGCATGCTCATCTGCCACCAAGCCTTCATACCACGACGCTCGCTTGCTCCGCTCTACGATCTGCGCTACCGCTACTCGGCAGACTACGACTGGTGCATCAAGATCATCAACGCTATCCATAGCCAGTACCGCATCGACGACTATCTCGTCAACTACCTTAACGAAGGAGTCACCACACGCAACCATCGCGCCTCGCTCCTCGAGCGGCTCCGCATCATGGCTCGGAGGTACGGCTGGTTCACCGCCCTAACACGACACGTCAGCTTCCTCTTCTGCCGTCAGCGCTAACTAGCGGCGCTGCTTCTGTTGCTCTTTCTGCTGTGCCTCTCGCTCTTTGAGCTTGCGACGGCGCTCCTCTTCGAGTGCCTTGAGTCGCTTCTGACGCTCTTGCTCCTGCTGGCGTAGTTGCTCCTTGCGGGCTTTCTCCTGAGCACGGCGCTCATCCTCTACACGCTTGATCTGTTCCTGACGCAGTTGCTCCTGACGACGCTGCTCTTCACGACGAGCCTTAAGCTCCGCATCACGCTGGCGCTGACGCTCCTTAAGTTGCTCCTCACGCTCACGCTTCGCCTGACGCTCTTGCGCTTTGCGCTCGCGCTCCATCTGCTTCAGATCCTCGGGAGTCACTTGTCGCGCCTTTTGAATCGTGGTGCGTTGATCCTGTACAGGCTTCGTCTCCTCAGGCTTTTGCAACAAGCTGTCCAGCTGCAGCTCCACAGCCGGCAGAGCAATCTGCGAACGATCTATCTCAAAGGTGATCGGCTTGTCTACAGCGGGCAGTGCGGGCGAAGCAACGGTATCGATCTTCACGGGCTTCTCAGCCTGCGAACCTGTGAGGAGAAGCCAGCGGTCTAGGAGATAGTGCGCTGCGGGGTAAAGCTCGACCAAGCTATCAGCCACGAAGGTCATATAGTCGCCAATGCTCTTGGCGCCCGTGGCGACCTGACGGTAATTAT
>CABQOJ010000166.1 GCA_902465775.1 uncultured Porphyromonas sp.
TGCGTCCGTTCCCGTTAAAACCACGACGCTGTAACCTTTGATACAACGGACGCACAGATCGTGCGTCCCTACAACCGTTACTCGTCTGTGCGTCCGTTCCCGTTAAAACCCTGACGCTGTAACCTTTGACGCAACGGACGCACAGATCGTGCGTCCCTACAGCTGTTACTCGTCCGATTCCTTTGATCCTCCACCGAGGAACGAAAAAATTCTTCGGACTTGTGATTTGATTCTTCCGAAGTTTCATTTCATTCTTCCGAACTTTTATTTCGGCCCTCCGTGGGGGATTTTTGTTTACTCCGTGGATATTCCCGATTTCCTCGGGAGATGTGTAACTGCTGTAGGGATGCACGATCCTGTGCGTCCGCTAGGCGACTACGACACGGTATAGCTTGTCGCCTATCCGAACGAGGTATAGCCCTGACGGTAGTGCTGAGCAGTCGTAGGGCTCACCGCATCGAGCAGTGCCGATCAGTACGCCCTGAGCCGTGTAGAGAGACAGCTCCGTATCTGCGGCATAACCCTCGACGATAAGACGATCGTTGGCGATGTAGATGCGAGGAGTCTCCACAGTCGGAGAGGCGAGCGCATTGTCCCGTCCGAAGGTCACCTCCAGATTGATCTCTTTATCAACCTTGACTCCGACCTCTAGCTCATCTCGCCAGTCAGTCATCACCTCGCCATTGACAATCCACTTATCCACCCGTAGCGTCGGGTCGGGCGTAGCTACACAGTAGACCGTCTCGCCCTCCTTGACCAGAGTCCCTGAGTTGATGATCTCCTGCGTGCTGCTGAGTCGTACCGAGAGGTAGCCCCCAGGACCATAGGTAAAGTTAAACGGGTACTGCGGTACCGTCAGCTTCTTAAAGACAGCGGTCACATGACCATCGCGGTAGAGGTCGTAGTAGAAAGGACTGCCCTGGTCAGGCGACTGCTCTCCATCGGTCCTCCAGTAGTCTAGCTCATGTCCCTTGTCAGCCTTAGCCACGAAGGTGATCTCTACGCCCGCAGGGATACGATCGCCCGACTTAATCTTGACCGCCTTGCCCATATTATTCATATAGTAAGCATTCTCGATGGTGCCACCGCCCTCACTGTCGTACGTGATCGTGTAGCCCTCTGCGGGGAGCTTCTTATAGTGAGCGACGATATTGACATCGTCCGTGATAATGTACTCAATGAGAGATTGGTAAGCCACGTGACAGCGCTCGCCATTGATCTCATAGTAGTCAACCTGATAGCCATCCTTTAGCTCAGACTGTATGTACACCTTGGTGCCACAATCCACGAGATCGCCCGACTTGAGCTCTTTCCAGGGATTAACGATGGCGACACTCAGCGTACCCCCCTCATTCATAGAGAAGGTGACCCGCGCCTGTCCCGTAGGTTGCTCACTAGCCGTGCGTGGTACCCGAGCCACGATCTGATTCGTCTCAGCAGCCTGGGCGTAGTTGGGGTAGTAGTCGTTGTGCGTCTGAATGCCTACCAGCAGCGTGTCCAGCGACTTACCATCTCGTGTGAAGAGTGACTCAGAAAGCTTGAAGACCCCACCATCCACACTGTACTGGTCGGAGAAGATCGGCGTGTTGGGAGCCTCGCCCTTCTCTGAGGCGATCATCACATTCGGATAAGTCGTCGTGTAGCTCTGTCCCTTGCCATCCTGTATCGTATGCTGGAAAGAGAGATCGACCGTCCGAGGCGACACATGGACAGGGTCAAGGCGCACCTCAGGACACTGGTCATAGTTGACATCAGACTCCAGTAGTTGATCGGTAAAGAGTGGTAGCTGGTCATAGGTGAGAGCATTGCCCGAAAGGTTAGCCTTCCGAAGGGTCGTGAGCCCCTTGACACCTATCAGACGGCGTAGCTGCGGATTGTTGTATACCTCCAAGGAGCTGAGCTGCGTCAACCCCGTGAGGTCTATCGCTTGTAGCTGTAGCTGCGTATTGAGCTTGAGCTTCTGCAGATGACTCTGTTGCGTCAGGTCCAGAGTGCCTTGTAGTGAAGGCATCCCGGGAGTGTTGAGACGAGTCGAGATGTAGAGCTCCTCGAGCTTGCCGTCCTGCGGTAGGGTGATGCTCCGCAGGTTTTGCACCTTGAGAGTCTTGAGCTGTGGACAGCGGGAGACATCTAGGTGGTACGGCGTCGTAGAGCCAGACATCGGGCAAGCAAAAGCAAAGTCTAGCCGCTCCAAAGCGGGTGAGGCTATCTTGCCAAAACCAGACACATTGAGCTGTCCCTCCGTAGCCCACGGCTCTTCGAGCATAGTGATAGAGGTGCCGTCAATAGTTATCTTAGTCCCCTCTGCCACAGGCTTAGCATAGGTGTGGGAGACCGCTTTGGCGTAGCGACTCCTGGGGTCTGCGAGCTTCTCGCTCGACCCGTCTCCCCAGTAGACGGTGACCGAGGCATTAGGTAGCGTGTTGTACTTAAGGGTTACGGAGCTACTCCCTGGAGTCACACACAGTTCGATAGGATAAGTTAGCCCCTCCTGAGCGAGCAGCCCGTGAAGTGGTAGTAGGCAGAGTAGGAGCCAATAGGTAATCTTTGCTTTCATGCTGATATGGATCTATATAATATGACTATGATGGCTCTCAACACACACAACTACGGAAGCTTAGTTGTAGAGCCTTGAAAGATCAACCAAGCCCCCCTTGATATGGCGAAGATAATCATTTTGGATGACAAAGTGTAATCGAAGAGGCTAAAAGAGAGCAGAGAGATCGGAGGGATCAGAGTGGATCGGAGGGATCAGAGAAATCGAAGTCCTCGAAGTTGCGACTAGTCGTAGAGACCGAAGGAGTCTGATGCCTCCGATGCTTCCGACACCTCTGATCCCTCTGACTTCTCCGATCTCTCCGATCTCTTCTCTCTAATCACAAGAGGCGCACCCAGCATCGTCATGCCGAGTGCGCCTCTATGCGTTAAGTGCCTCGTAAGATACGAGGCAAGTAGTCTATTTTAGTCTAGTATGGTGACCCAGCCGTGTGTATCGGGCTCGTCGCCGTACTGGATACCGCGTAGCTTGTTGTAGAGCTTCTCGCAGATAGGACCGGGCTTGCCATCCTTAGAGATCTCGTAAGTCTTGTGCTCATCGAGATCGTCCACACGTAGTATCGGGCTGATGACAGCAGCCGTACCGCAAGCACCAGCCTCCTCAAAGGTAGCCAGTTCCTCCT
>CABQOJ010000167.1 GCA_902465775.1 uncultured Porphyromonas sp.
GTTGTGCTCAAAGAGCACCTCTATATTCTCCCGAGCGAAGAGCCTCTCCTGCATTACCTTAGAGGCGCGCAGATGATCCTTGCGCACGATCAGGTAGACCTGCTCCGCGATGCCCGCTAGGTAGAGTGCCTCCTCGCAAGCCGTGTCGCCACCGCCCACGACAGCGACACGCTTCTTGCGATAGAAGAAGCCGTCGCACGTAGCGCAGGCCGAGACGCCCATGCCAGCATACTTCGTCTCATCATCCAGCCCCAGATACTTAGCGCGAGCCCCCGTGGCGATGATGACCGCCTGCGCCGTTAGCTCCGTAGAGCCGTCGATCTCCACCTTGAAGGGGCGCTTCGAGAGGTCAATGCGCGTCACCTCGCCAGAGCGAATGTCTGTGCCAAAGCGCTCCGCCTGCTGGCGCATCTGCTCGAGAAGCTGAGGACCCGTAATGCCCTCCGGGAAGCCCGGGAAGTTTTCCACCTCAGTGGTCGTAGTAAGTTGTCCACCAGGCTGTAGACCCTGGTAAAGCACAGGCGATAGGTTAGCCCGTGAAGCGTAGATAGCGGCTGTATATCCTGCAGGTCCTGACCCGATGATCAGGCAGCGTATAGTCTTGTCTTGTGACATATTAGTAATAGGTTCTTTTAAATGATGAGATATACCTCACCGCAAAGATACAAATTTAGAGATTAGAGACTAGAGGTTAGAGATTAGAGTGAGACGTCACCCTGTAGGGACGCACGGTCGTGCGTCCGTTGTGTCAAAGGTTACAGCGTCATGGTTTTAACGGGGACGGACGCTCAACCGAGCGTCCCTACAGCCGTTACTCGTCCGACCCTTCCGATACCTCCGACTCCTCCGATACCTCCGATCAAAGAAATCACCAACTCCCTCAGGAGGAAGCGGCTAGAAAGTGCCGTCAGAGCGACCTTTCGTGCGACGGGCGAGAGCGCCAATTTGCACAACTCAAAATATTACCCTATATTTGTCGTAGCAAGACGCTGATAGGTGCCTTAGCGACGTGTTCTTAGCATATGATATGTAGCACGGCACAGACCCATAGCCGCACTGCTCGATACGGAAACTCCTCAAATTTATAGACTATTCCGAGATCATTCTACTTACTTGATGACCGGCCTCGACATGCTCCTCGTGAGTGTGTGAGCACTCGTTGCTCCAGTGGACTTCAGATGGTGGTGGATCCTCAAAACTTGTATGTTCTTCGGAGTTTTTCTAATCCACAGTGCGGCTTTTTTTGTGCCCCTACTTCAGAGGAGTGGCGAGAAGAGCCGAGCCACAGCCTCCCAGCTACGTATCCACAGGGGGCGCTTATCCCACTCCTCCAGAGTCAGCTGATGGCACGACTGCAGATCCTCCTCAAAGGTCTTGCAGAGCTCCTCAGCGATCAGCCTGTCATAGACGAACGACATTACCTCCAGATTGATCTCCAAGCTGCGGAAGTCCATATTCGCACTGCCGACACCGACGATACGCCTATCTACCACCATTAGCTTAGAGTGTAGGAAGCCGCCACGGTAGCGCCTCACGTCGACGCCCGCCTGCATCAGCTGAGTCAGGTAAGAGTCTGAGGCGCGCTGCGTCAGGTAGGAGTCGCCCCGCTCGGGGATCATGACGCAGACATGCACACCGCGCATAGCTGCGCTACAGAGGCTCATCAGCAGACCCTCAGGCGGGAGGAAGTAAGGCGTCTGGATCAAGATCTCTTCGTGAGCCATCGAGCACGCCTTGACGAACGCCTGCTCGATCGTCTGCCAGTGCGCCTGCGGACCATTCGTCAGAAACTGCATCGTTATCGGATGCTCGTACGCAGCGCCCCGATCGATCTCAGCAAAGTAAGGCGCTAGGTCAAAGCGCTTGCGCACCGCCACGGCCCAGTCCACCAGGAAGACACGCTGCAACCCCGCCACGGCACTACCCTCTATGCGAAAGTGCGTGTCGCGCCACCGCCCCAGCTCATTGCCCTGCGCATAGTACTGCGCCACATTCATCCCCCCGAGATAGCCGACCCGCTGATCTATCACCACCACCTTGCGATGGTTGCGGTAATTGATACGCAGATCAATGAAGGGGAACCGCACCGGTAGAAACGCATAGACCTCTCCCCCAGCCCTACGAAGAGGCTTCCAGAAGCCCCGCACATCGCTCCAGAAGGAGCCCAGACCATCATAGATGACCCGCACGCGAACTCCCTCAAGCGCTTTGCTCACCAGGAGGTCACGCAGCTTGACGCCCAGCTCGTCAGAAGCGATAATGTAGTACATCAGGTGGATCTCACGCCGTGCCGAGCGGATGTCCTCAAAGAGCTGTCGGTACTTGTCCGTGCCCACCGTGATGACCGACATCGAGGAGGCGGCCAGCACCGTACGATCATCACTATTATAGAGCAACTTGCCGAGCGTCCCGTAGCAAGGGTCCTCTAGGAGCGCCTGGTGAAAGTGCGGGTCGGTGTGCTCTAGTGGCATCCTATTGATCTCCTTGAGGAAGTCCTTAGGGATCAACCGCATGGAGGCTGCCGAGCGTCCAAAGAGCAGGTAGAGGATCACTCCCACGATGGGAATAAAGAGCACAACCATCAGCCACGAGAACATCCGATAGATGTCATCGCCGCCCGTCAAGATGACGACCACCACGCCCACGACGAGGAGCGTGTATAGGATAGTCAGCAGTATCGTCCACATAGATCTCAAACCTACGGAGCCTGCAAAAAGCAATCCCGCAGACCCACCATCGCAAAGGTAAGGAAATTAGAGATTAGAGATTAGAGGTTAGACTTTAGAGGTTAGAAGTTAGAGTGAGACGAGTAACCCCGTGTAGGAACGCTCCGTCGAGCTCTCCGATGGCTCCGATCGCTCTGATGGCTCTGATCGCTCTACCCTCTAATCTCTAAATTCTAACCTCTAAATTCTAACAAGGGAGACCTCCGCCAGTTGTGCGGGGATCTCCCTTGTGAAGTTATAGGGTCCGTCTAGCGGACCGTCGTCTTAGTCTTACTTGACGATGCGCGTCGTGTAGTTGCCGACGAGAACGATGTAACCACCGGCAGGTAGTGCGCTGATGTCAAGGGCGTGCTCCGTGCTAGTGAGGAGTAGCTGACCTGTGTAGTCGTAGAGACGTACCTCTGCACCCTCAGCAGCACCAGCTACCTCGAGGCGTGTACCACCGTTGG
>CABQOJ010000168.1 GCA_902465775.1 uncultured Porphyromonas sp.
GAGCCGATGATCATCGGGCGCAACTTCCTCGTCAAGATCAATGCCAACATTGGTAACTCGCCCATCACCTCCTCTATCCAAGAGGAAGTCGAGAAGGCGGTTTGGGCTATCCGCTGGGGTGCTGACACCATCATGGACCTCTCCACGGGGCGCAACATCCACGAGACGAGAGAGTGGATCATTCGCAATTCGCCAGTACCCGTAGGCACCGTGCCTCTATACCAAGCTTTGGAAAAAGTCAAGGGACAGGCCGACAAGCTTACGTGGGAGCTTTATCGAGACACGCTCATCGAGCAGGCTGAGCAGGGTGTCGACTACTTCACCATCCACGCTGGCTTGCGCTGGCAGTTCATCCCGCTGACGATGAAGCGCCTCACTGGTATCGTCTCTCGTGGCGGTGCCATCATGGCGAACTGGTGTACGACGCACAAGCGTGAGAGCTTCCTCTATGAGCACTTTGACGAGATCTGTCAGATCTGCGCTCGCTACGACGTAGGTATCAGTATTGGTGACGGTTTGCGTCCCGGCTCTATCGCCGATGCCAACGATGAGGCGCAGTTTGCCGAGCTACGTACGCTGGGCGAGCTATCTCGCATTGCGGACAAGCATTGCGTTCAGGTTCTCATCGAGGGGCCTGGTCACGTGCCTATGCAGCGCATCAAGGAGAATATGGACTTGCAGCTAGACCTTTGCAACGAAGCTCCCTTCTACACGCTCGGCCCGTTGGTCACCGACATTGCTCCAGGCTATGACCACATCACCAGTGCCATAGGTGGTGCTATGATTGCGTGGCGTGGCACTGCGATGCTATGCTACGTGACCCGCAAGGAGCACCTGGGTCTGCCCAACAAGGACGATGTCAAGGAGGGTGTCGTCACCTTCAAGCTGGCAGCCCACGCGGCTGACCTTGCCAAGGGACACCCAGGCGCTTACTACCGTGACTACGCTATGAGCAAGGCGCGCTATGAGTTCCGCTGGAGGGATCAGTTCCACCTAGCACTCGACAGCGAGACAGCGCTCCAGTATCACGACGAGACGCTACCTGCTGAGGGACACAAGGAGGCACACTTCTGCTCGATGTGTGGTGAGCACTTCTGCTCGATGCGTGCTAGTCGTCAGCTACAGAAGCGCATCGAGGACGACAAGTAATCAGTAAACCGTCCAACGCCCCATGATCGTCATTACGCCGCCCGAACGTCAGTATATCGAAGATGTAGCTGGCGATATCATCGATGTCGCAAGTAGTTGCATCTGTAAGGTACATCTGCGCATGCCAGGAGCTTCTGAGGCGGACTTTAGAAAGGTCTTGGACAATCTAGAGCCCGCCTACCACCAGCATGTCGTGCTGTGTGACCACTATGTGCTACTGGCGGAGTATGACGTGGCGGGCGTCTACCTACCCTATCGTCGTGTGGCGGAGTGGAGGGATATCCCTCTCGCTCCTCACCAGACGATAGCGGTCGGTGCCCATTCGATCCAAGAGCTGCAGGAACTACCCTTCACGCCACAATACGCCTTGCTCAGCCCGCTCTTTGATAGCATTAGCAAGGAGGGCTATCCAGGCAACCCGGCCTTACTCTCTTGTCAGGAGGAATTGATCCAGCTTCCTTACCCCGTCTACGCGCTTGGGGGCATCACCCCCGAAAGGCAAGAGACCGTGGCAAAGGCAGGCTACGCTGGGGTCGCTGTACTGGGAGACATCTGGTCGCAACCGTGGAAGCAGCTACCAGAGCGACTAACTCAGTACCAAACGCCCGCCATCCTAACCGTTGCGGGTCACGACCCCACATCGGGAGCTGGCATCAGCGTAGACACCCGCATCGCAAATGATCTAAGCGTGCAGTGCTACAGCGTTATTTCTACGCTCACGGCACAGAGCCTGCATCGCTTCGTCTCCGCTACCGCCACTCCGTCCGACCAACTTCAGGAGTCGCTGACAACGCTCCTCTCCGACCACCCAGTCACCGTGGCTAAGCTCGGTATGGTGCAGGACTTACAGCAAGCGGTACAGATCGTTGCGCAGATGAAGGCGCTAGGCGTCAAGCGAATCATCTGGGATCCTATCCTCCAGCCCACAGCCGCCGAGGAGACGCAGCCCCGCCTTTGGACAGAGGAGCAGGACCAGCTCGCTACCCTACTGAATGAAGTGAGCCTCGTCACACCCAATAAGCCCGAGGCTCAGGCGCTCTTCGGCACAGACGATCCCGCAGAGCTCCAGCGCATTGCTCAGGAGCACGACGTGGCTATTCTACTCAAGGGTGGACACGACACCACTTCGCCACATCTTGTGGTCAACCAACTGATCACTAGCGATGGCATCCACCCCTACTACACGCATCGCTACGACAAGTCGATCCACGGGACTGGCTGTATGCTCTCCGCAGCAATCGCCAGCTACTGGACCATGGAGTACAGCCTCGTTAGCTCCGTGCAGCGTGCTTGCCACTACCTTGCCAATATCTTTGCAGGGCAACCAAATCGTCCTGGGCGACAGCTACTTTGTCCCAAGATATTTAGAGGAAGTCGGAAGAAGCAGCATCTGTACTTTGACTTTGATCTACAGTACGTGACCAACGAGTCGGACCCCGACAAACTATATAATAAGGTATCCCAATACCTCGAGGCTGGCGGGCGCTGGGTGCAGCTACGACTCAAGGAGGCGACCACCGAGGAGCGCATCGAGATGGGACTGCGCCTCCGCACGCTGACCGATCGCTACGATGCCTGCTTGCTCATCGACGACGACATCATCGCCACCATCGCTGTTGACGCTGACGGAGTTCACCTCGGCAAGCGCGACTGCCCTCCACAAAAGGAGCGGCGCATCCTAGGCGATGACTACATCATCGGCTATACGGTCAATAGCCTTGACGACCTACCTCGTGCCTTGGCGGCGAACATTGACTACATCGGCGTGGGTCCCTATCGAGACACACAGACCAAAGCACTCCTCGCTCCCATCCTAGGCTTAGAGGGGATCTCGCAGATAGCTCAGCAGGTCAAAGAGACGGACCGACAGTTCATCGTTCCTCAGATTGTAGCTATCGGAGGCATACGACCAGAAGATGCTGAGACACTCTTTAGCAACAAACTCATTGACGGCATCGCCGTGAGCGGTGCCATCGAGCACGCCACCGATATGGTCCATACCGTATCACAGTTACGGCGTGGC
>CABQOJ010000169.1 GCA_902465775.1 uncultured Porphyromonas sp.
CGCGTGACCACGCCACTGGTACTGGCTGCCATAAGCGTGCAGCGTCGCCTGGCACGTTGTCGTCGCAAGGCGAAAGCTTCGCTACCGCCATCGCACACGATGTCGCTGACGCTCGCTGAGTTGATCGCAGATGTAGACGCCTTCCCTGAGGGAACTCACCTACAGCTCTCGCTGGCGGGGGCTTCGTACGACTCTTTGCTAGAGACTATGGAGCGTTGCGCTGCGCGGAGATACCTATTTATAGTAAACGCATAAGACTATTTCGCTGAAGCTATGAAGCACAAACCGATTATCATAGGCGTAGCGGGCGGGACCGCCTCGGGCAAGAGTACCCTGGTGCGCCGTCTGCAAGAGACCTTTGTTGATGAGGATGTCGTAGTCCTCAGCCACGACTACTATTACAAGGCGCACGACGAGCTACCTCTGGAGCAGCGTGCTAAGCTCAACTACGACCACCCCGACGCCTTCGACACGAAGCTGATGTGCGAGCAGATTAGCCAGCTCTGCGAGGGGCATAGCGTGGAGCGCCCCGTCTACTCCTTTGTCAATCACAACCGAATCCCCGAGACCGTCACCATAGATCCGCCTTGTGTGCTGATCATTGACGGGATCTTGATCTTTGAAAATGAGGAGCTCCGCAACCTGATGGATGTCAAGATCTACGTGCAGACGGACGATGATGTGCGCCTAGCACGACGCATACAGCGCGACGTCAAGGAGCGGGGACGCAGTGTTGACTCAGTCATCGAGCAGTACCTCACGACGGTCAAGCCGATGCACCAACAATTTGTCGAGCCCTCACGACGCTACGCCGACTTGATCATTCCCGAGGGAGGCTTCAACTCCGTTGCCGTACGTCTGCTCATAGACAATGTGCGCTCGCTCCTCACCTCAAGAGCCAAGCATTAAAGGATAAAGGATAGATGCTGGACCAGATATTAGGCTTTGACCTCTCAACTTTCGTATGGTCTGAGGTGACGGTCACGAGTATTCTAGACTTCGTCGGGACCTTCGCCTTCGCCATCTCAGGAATCCGCTTGGCATCGACCAAGCAGATGGATTGGTTTGGCGCCTACGTGCTGGGTGTCACGACCGCTGTGGGCGGAGGTACGCTACGCGACCTCTTCCTTGGCACGACCCCCTTCTGGATGCTCCAGCCCTCCTACCTGATTATCACCTTTGTGGCGCTACTCTACGTATATATCTTTAGGAAGATCTTGATCCGCACAGCTCCGACGGTCTTTGTCTTTGACGCTATCGGACTGGGTCTTTTTATGGTGGTGGGCGTGGATAAGACGCTCGCCATGGGCTTCCCCAGCTGGGTGGCAGTCATCATGGGTACGGTGACCGGCTCCTTCGGAGGACTACTGCGAGACATCATCCTCAATGAGACCCCACTCATCTGCCGCCAAGACATCTACGCCTTGGCCTGCATCGCTGGAGGCATCATCTACACACTGATGCTTCGCTTCGTACCTATAGATACGGCCTATGCTCAGCTCATATCAGCTGGCATGGTCATCCTGATACGCATCCTGGCGGCGCACTACCACTGGCACTTGCCTCAGCTCAAAGGGATCGACAGCTCCCACTAACTTAACCACTCTTATGAAAAACATTATGACCTTCTTACCGCTTGCCCTAACGCTCCTACTGGCTTGTCAGCCCTCCTCGGATAGCAGTGCCGAGGTGACAAATGTAGATACGATCGTAGCCACAGACACGGTCGTGGCTGAACCACAACCTGAGCTCACGGTAGAGCAGATCGTCATCGATCGAGAGCTAGCCTTTGACAAGTATACACTCGAGGACTCCTATGAATATAAGGAGGAGACGCGAACCATCCAGTGGGATCAGATACGCGAGCAGCTCCTCCGCATAGAGCAACTACAGGCTGCGCCTCATCGGTGGGGTGTCCTGCAAAACTATAAGAACCTAAACGGCGAAGCTCCCCTCACGAAAGTGTGGTCTCGCGACAGCTACAGGCTAGTCTCCGACTCGCTCGGCGTGGAGCGCTATCAGTCGGTGCCACTCTACGCACCCACAGACACCAACAAGCCAGAGCTTTACGGTCGTGACGGAACGCTCATAGCGATGACTGACACATTGGGCAGTAAGTTTTGGCAAGGGCGAGTCGAGTCTCCCGAAGCTGACTGGTATGTACCAAAGCGCTACATCAAGCTTCTGAAGCCCGATGTCACCTTCTCGCATGTTGTGGTCATAGATCGGGGACAGCAACACATCATCGTGTTGGAGCGTCAGGCACCAGGACACTACCTCGTGCGGAGCATCAACCCCGCCACGACTGGACGCCACAAGCCTCCTCACGCTAAGGAGACCCCTCTGGGCATCTTCCTCCTACAGCAGAAGAAGGCTAAGATGTTTTACACCAGTGACGGCTCTAGTCGCATCGCCGGCTTTGCACCGTGGGCTAGTCGCTTCACTTGTGGAGCCTATATACATGGAGTCCCCGTAAACAATCCCAAGGGTAAGATCGTCGAGTACAGCCATTCGCTCGGCACGACGCCCCGCTCCCACATGTGCGTCCGCAACGCCAGCTCACACGCTAAGTTTGTCTACGATAACTGTCCCACGCTCGCCACACTCATCGTCGTGATCGAGTGACCTGAGCGGAAGCCCTGCTTGCGAAGTAAAAGATTATTTGTACCTTTGCAGGCGAAATACATCGTCGTACTCATTGTCGCCCCATAGAGGTGGGGCATTGAGTGGCGAAGATGATATGAATGTCTCACAAATAACCTCATAACAAGATGTACCTAGACAGTACCAAGAAGCAAGAGATCTTCGCAAAGTACGGAGCCTCTGCACAGGACACCGGCAGTGTCGAGAGCCAGGTAGCTCTCTTTACTTATCGTATTCAGCACCTCACGGAGCACCTTAAGGAGAATAAGAAGGACTTCTCTACGTCACGTAGCCTGAAGATGCTCGTCGGTAAGCGTCGTCGTCTACTCGACTACCTCGCTAAGAAGGATATCGAGCGCTATCGTAAGCTCATTGCCGACCTAGGCGTTCGTCACGCGACGAAGTTCTAAGGCGAGCTTCCTGTCAAGAGCCAGAAGAGGCAATTCGATAAATGAATCCTTCGAGGCTATTGCAGATTCAAAAAGTTTTCGTACCTTTGTACTCACAAATCGGCAGGACACCCTTTA
>CABQOJ010000170.1 GCA_902465775.1 uncultured Porphyromonas sp.
AGATCGTCGAGCTACTAGG
Source organism: uncultured Porphyromonas sp. (assembly GCA_902465775.1). The sequence goes on from CABQOJ010000170.1 coordinate 20, forward strand.
CTCAGGTACCAGCACAGGCGTACCTGAGGTGGGTTGTTACTGTCGCACCTGTCTCAGCCTAGACCCGCGCGACCAGCGCACCCGTACATCGGCTCTGGTAGTCTCACCTGCAGGCAAACGAATACTGATCGACTGTAGCGCGGACTTCCGGCAGCAAGCACTCCTAGCGGGCATAGACCATCTAGATGCGATCATCCTAACGCACCAGCACTACGACCATGTCGGAGGGCTGGACGACCTGCGCACTATCTCGTGGCGCACGGAGCTACCCATCTACGCAGAGCCTAACGTACTAGAGTCGATCAAGTCCCGACTGCACTACTACTTCGGGCCTCATCGCTATCCCGGCACGCCACACCTGACGCTGCACCCCATCTCGTCGCTAGAGCCGTTTACACTCTACGACCTGACGATAGAGCCGATACGGGTGATGCACGGCAAGCAACCAATACTAGGCTATCGCATCGGGAGCTTTGGCTTCCTAACCGACCTCAAGAGCATCGCCCCAGAGGAGCTAGAGAAGCTCCAAGGCGTGGAGCTACTCTTTGTCAATGGACTGCGCTACACCAAGCCTCACCCGACGCACCAAACGATCGAGGAGGCTATTGAGCTGACCGCCCAGGTTCAGCCACAGCGCAGCTACATCATACACCTTTCGCACCATGCACCACCTACGGCAGAGCTACAAGAGCGACTGCCTGAGGGAGTGTACGTTGGCTACGACGGATTGACCCTGCGCTACACCGAAGGGGCAGGCTATACCCCACAACCCACGCAGGACAAGCTAGTGCGGAGCGGTGCCGAGCCTTTTACCTATCGGGACTGCGGTAGGATTGATTACCGAAAGGCACTGGAGATGCAGTTGCAGCTTTGGCAAGAGCGTATCGATGCCAAGATAGCGCATCAGACGGTGCCTGAGGACGTGCTACTCTTTTGCGAGCATGAGCCGGTGCTGACCATTGGCAAGCATGGCAAGCAGACGAATCTGCTCGTCTCGGAGGCTCTGCTCAACTCTAAAGGCATTCAGCTAGTCCAGATAGAGCGTGGTGGCGACATTACTTACCATGGTCCTGGGCAGATCACCGGTTACCCGATCTTTGACCTAGAGCATTACGGCGTGGGGATCAAGGAGTACATCCACACGATGGAGCAGTGCATCATCGACCTGCTCTACCTCTACGGCATTCGTGCAGAGCGTCTCGAGGGTGCTACGGGCGTCTGGATCGATGCGCACACACCGCAAGCTCGTAAGATCTGTGCTATCGGCGTGCACACCTCTCGCTATGTGACGATGCACGGCTTCGCACTCAATGTCAATACCGACCTAAGCTACTTCCAGCTCATCAACCCATGTGGCTTTACCGACAAGGGGGTCACCTCAATGGAGCAAGAGATAGGTCGTGGGGAAGTTTACTTTCCGCTAGTCAAGCACCAGCTGGAGGGACTCTTTCGCAAGCACTTCACGCACCTTCTGTACCACCTACCTAACGATGACATACTATGAAATGGCTTAGACCCAACGATAGCTCAGCAAACTACCAAGATAGACGCGGACGCATCTCTGGCAGAGGACTAGCCCTCGGAGGTGGCATCGGCGGTATCGTCATCGTCCTCGCTAGCCTCTTCTTCGGTGTAGACCTCACGGGACTAATGCGGGTAGCAGACAATGTCTTGCCCGGCTCACAGACGGAGCAGGTAGACCCCTCGCGTGTCAACGAAAACGAAGAGTTCAAAGTCTTCACGCTACGCGTCTTCAACAGTTGCAACGACGTGTGGACAGACCTCTTCAATTCCGAATTACAACGCTCCTATGCGGCACCGACACTGGTGACCTTCACCGATCAGGTGCAGAGCCGTTGCGGAGGAGCCACCAGCGAGGTAGGACCCTTCTACTGTCCGGCCGACCAGACAGTCTACATTGACTTAGACTTCTTCAATCTACTCGCCTCTCGCTTCAAAGCGCCAGGAGACTTAGCTATGGCTTACGTCACCGCTCACGAGGTAGGGCATCACGTGCAGAACCTCCTCGGCATCTCCGACAAGTTGCACCAGCAGCAAGGGCATGTCTCTCAGGAAGCGTACAACCGCGCCAGTGTACAGCTAGAGTTGCAAGCTGACTACCTTGCTGGCGTATGGGCATACCACGCCCAGCGACTCGGCATCATACTCATCGAGCCTGGAGACCTCGAGGATGCACTCACAGCTGCCAACGCTATCGGCGATGACACTTTGCAAAAAGAGGCGCAGGGCTACGCCGTCCCAGACTCATTCACACACGGTACCTCAGCACAGCGCATGCAAGCCTTTCGCTCTGGCTTTGAGTCGGGCAGCTTGGATGGTGCGAGCCGTTACCGCTTGTAAGCAACAACCAATTCTATAGCAGATTACAGATGAACCAGAAGATAAAAGTACTCGTCGTAGGCTACGGACACGTAGGCAAGCAAGTTGTGACCACCGTACGCACCGCTCCCGACATGGAGCTGGTCGGCGTAGTCCGTCGCTCTAAGAATGATTCTCAAAGCCAAGTATTGACCGCTCACGGCATCTCCGTTTACGGAGAGGATGACACCCTACCCAAGGCAGATGTCGCTATCTTAGCCGTACCGACACGCTCCGTGCCTGACTACGCCAAGCGTTATCTCGCGCAGGGCATTTGCACGGTAGACAGCTTCGACATACATACCCAGATAGCTACGCTACGCCACGACTTGATGGCGGTAGCTCAGGAGCACCAAGTAGTCTCCATCATCAGCGCTGGCTGGGACCCCGGGAGCGACTCGATCGTTCGCACCTTGATGCAGGCGATGGCTCCCGAGGGAATCACCTACACAGACTTCGGGCCTGGCATGAGCATGGGACACTCCGTGGCGGCACGTGCCATAGCGGGTGTCCGAGATGCGCTCTCTATGACCCTACCCATAGGCTACGGACAGCACCGCAGACAGGTTTATGTGGAGCTGGAGGCAGGAGCCAACGAAGAGCAGGTACGCCAAGCGATCCTCGCCGATGATTACTTCGCTCATGACGAGACGATCGTCACCTTCGTCCCCTCTGTCGCAGCTCTAGAGGACGTAGGGCATGGCGTACACATGATGCGCAAAGGGGTCTCGGGCGTAACGCACAACCAGCGTCTCACCTTCGAGA
>CABQOJ010000171.1 GCA_902465775.1 uncultured Porphyromonas sp.
GGCTGATGCGTATATAAGTACTCTTCTGGTGCTGGACGATCCACTTGTCTAGCTCTTTCTGCTTCTTATCCTGCAGAGCTAGCTGCTTGATGAGCTGGAAGTCGGTAGCCATGTCGGCGCGGTGACCTGCGACGCGACGCTTGAGCTTGAGGAGTACGACCTGCGTATTGCCATTGGCATCTTGAGAGACAAAGGCGGGAGAGACATCGCCCACTTGCATCTTGTCTACATAAGATGCGAAGTCTTGCTGTAGCTCGGACATGGTAAAGAGTGCCGTGCCGTAGCGGTCGCTCTCGTAGTCTTCATTGAGGAGGAGACCAAAGTTGTTTTTCGTCTCGTCCACGTTGCTGCATAGGACAACGGCCTCGTCAAAGGAGGTCTTGCCATTGCGCACCTGCACAGCGACAGAGTCTGCTTTGTTGACGGCTTGCTGTAGTTTGTCAGGAGCCACGCTCGGCTTGAGGAGTATATGACGGAAGTTGATCGTGTTGTCACGCTTCTCAATAAGCTGTACGATGTGATAGCCTGTGGCGGTACGTATGATAGGAGAGACCTGCTTGGTATCAGATAGTGCGAAGACAACCTGGGCAAACTCAGGCTCTAGAGAGCTGCGAGCCACGAAGCCATACTCACCACCACGCAGGGATGTGCGCGAGTCCTGTGAGTAAAGACGTGCTATCGTGGAGAAGTCGCGACGCCCAGCGAGGATGTCTTCGGAGTAGCCTCTGAGCTGCTCTTTGATCTGATCAATAGCTGCTAGCTCGATGTCGGGCGTGATACGAAGTGCTTGGACCTCGACGACATCTGGTATGTAGGGCAAGCTGTCTTGTGGTATCTGAGCGTAGTAGGAGCGGATCTCTGTGGGCGTTACGGCCACTCCCTGGATGATCTTCTGCTGCATCTGTCGGACGATCTCATTATTGACCGCCATGATGCGTTGCTGCTCACGAATGCTGGAGTAGGAACGGTTGAAGTACTCCTCGAGACGCTCACGAGAGCCGATCTGCTGCACGAGGCTCTCCATAAAGTTGTCTACAAATCGGTCTACCTTAGTATTATCTACCGAGATACTATCGATCTTAGCTTGGTTGAGGAAGAGCATCTGAACCGCTAGTTGCTCCGTCAGGTAGCAGTCTGGGTTTCCCTCGAGAGGCATCCCCTGAGAGCGCATGTAGAGCTTTTGGTTCTCTATCTCAGACTTGAGGATAGGCTCATCGCCTACGGTCCATATGACCTCATCAACGATCGATCCTCTGGAGGCTTTGTGCTGTGGCGTCTGTGCCGTCAGAGAGAAGCTCGCCAACAAAGACAAAAGCATGGATAGTATCATCCAGCGTACGGGTGTATAGATAGACATAAGAGTTGTATTGCTAATGTGGTCTTTATTGATTGCAGGAGTAGATGATCATAGCGAGTCGTAGCTCCGCCTCGTTGTAGAAGTCTTCGTACTCGCTGATGAGATCGTCCAGAGTACACCCTGGGTGATCCTCTAGATACTCCTTTAGCTCGTCATAGCTATCCTCACCAAGCTCAGAGGCAATGAGGTAGTTGAGCTTTACCTTGGTGCCAGACTTGACGATGCGCTCTAGCTCGGTGAGTAGATCGTCCGTGCTGATGGAGTGCGAGATAGCTATATCCTCGAGGATCACCTGACGGTCTAGCTGCTGCACGATAGAGATATGCTGCTTGGTATTGTTGGGTAGAGTGCGGATCTTGTAGTCCTCGGGACGCTCGATCTCATACTCCTCGACATAGTTGCGTATGACTCGGACAAACTCCTCTCCATACTTGTCGGCCTGCTCAACATTGATACCCGAAATGTTCTTAAGCTCAGGTAAGGTAATGGGGTATAGTGTAGACATCTCCTCAAGTGCAGAGTCGGGGAAGATGCCAGCCGTGCCGAGTCCTAGCTTAGTGCTCAGCTTCTTGCGTATATCCTTGAGGATGTTGTAGAGAGCGGGATCTGTAGAGGCTGTGCGTCCACGTCCACTAGATGCGGCGCTATCTACCTCATCATCATCGTCTACATCGTCATCGTCATCGTCTAGATCCTCTGCATCAGGAGCGACAATCTTGAAGGAGGTCGGCTTCTTGATAAACTTCTTACCACTCGGTGTGACGCTCAGGATGCCATAGGTCTCTGTACTCTCGGTGAGGTACTGTAGCACCAATGCACGCTCTATGACTAGCTCCCAGATCTCTCGTGAGTAGTCTTCACCTATACCGTAGGACTTCAGCTTGTCATGATGAAAGTCCTCAATAGGGGCAGTATCGCAACCTAGGATCACGTCGATGACGTGGTCCTTCTTAAATTGTTCTTTGAGCTCCAAGACCGTTTGGAGCAGTTGTTTCAAAAGCTCTTTAGCCTCCATCGTTTGTCTGTTTTTTGCACAATTGTCGCACGCTCCACAGTTCTCCTGGTCATATCTCTCTCCGAAATAATAGAGCAGATATGCTCGTCGACACATGGGCGTGAGTGCAAAGGTAGAAGTTTTTGCGAGTAATTGCTTACCTATCTCCTGCTCGGCGATAGGTTTTCCCTGCATGAAGTTCTCCAGCTTCTGTATATCTTTCTCATTATAAAAGGCTAAGCAGTATCCCTCGCCACCATCACGACCTGCACGTCCTGTCTCCTGATAGTAGCCCTCGAGGCTCTTAGGCATGTCGTAGTGTATGACGTAGCGCACATCGGGCTTGTCGATACCCATGCCAAAGGCTATCGTGGCGACGATCACACGGCACTCCTCGCTCAGGAAGGCGTCTTGATTTGCCGAGCGCTCCTTAGCGTCCAGTCCCGCATGGTAGGGCAGAGCCTTAATGCCGTTCATCTGGAGTAGCTTGGAGAGGTTCATCACCTTCTCACGGCTCATGCAGTAGATGATACCGCTCTTGTTAGGTCTCTTGCGGATAAAGCGGATGATGCGCGCATTGACATCCTCCCCCTTCGGCTCTACACTGTAGTAAAGGTTAGGACGGTTGAAGCTAGACTTAAATATATTCCCATCGAGAATGCCTAGATTCTTGCGTATGTCGTGCTCCACCTTAGGCGTCGCTGTCGCTGTCAGGGCTATGATCGGTCTGCGTCCTATCTCATCGACTACGGGGCGTATCTTGCGATACTCAGGGCGAAAGTCATGCCCCCACTCCG
>CABQOJ010000172.1 GCA_902465775.1 uncultured Porphyromonas sp.
ACTATCGGGGCAAAAGCGAGTGCTACGCTTGCCACGGCGGTAGACTCAAGGAGGACGCCCTGCTCTTTACCTATATGGGTAAGAACTTTCACCAGATCGGGCAAATGTCGATTCGGGAGGCATTGACTTTCTTTGCCCAAGAGCTAGAGAATCCCGAGGAGGCTAAGATAGCGGAGCGTCCGCTCAAAGAGATCCGCAACCGACTGCGCACGCTAGACGGCGTAGGGCTCGGTTACCTGACCCTAGACAGACGGTCGAATACCCTCTCGGGTGGTGAGAGCCAGCGCATCAACCTAGCGACACGTCTGGGCAATAGCCTCGTCGGGTCGATGTACATACTGGATGAGCCGAGCATCGGACTGCACGACCGAGACACCGATCGGCTGATCTCGGTCATCAAGGAGCTACGTGACCAGGGCAACACGGTCATCGTCGTGGAGCATGACGAGCTGACGATACGTGCCGCTGACTACCTCATCGACATGGGGCTTGATGCGGGTCGTCTCGGTGGCGAGGTGATCTACCACGGCAAGCCAAGCGACATAACGGCCAAGACGCCTGGCTACACGGCGGCCTATCTGACGGGGCGCGAGGAGATACCGGTGCCAAAGCATCGTCGCCCGATGCAACGCAAGCTGACGATGCACCATGTGCATAAGAACAATCTGAAGGGCTTCAACGTGGACATCCCGCTCTTTAACATGACGGTGGTCACGGGCGTGAGCGGTTCGGGCAAGAGTACCCTCATCTCCGACCTTCTTGTGGAGGAGCTACAGCGCATCATCAATGCACGACCTCGAGAGACGCAGAGCCGGATGCTGACGGGCGACGTTGACCTCGTGGAGCAGGTTCTTTACGTGGACCAAAACAGCGTGGGGCGCAGTTCGCGCTCCAATCCAGTTACCTATATAGATGCGTTTACACCGATCCGCGAACTATACGCTGACCAGCCTTTGGCAAAGCAGATGGGCTACAAGCCTTACTTCTTCTCCTTTAATAAGGAGGGCGGACGTTGCGAAGTGTGCAAGGGCGATGGCGTCGTCGAGGTGCCGATGCAGTTTATGACGGACATAACGCTGGTCTGCGATGCGTGCGAGGGGAAGCGCTTTCAGAAGAATATCCTCGAGGTAACTTACCACGGGGTCAACATTTACGACCTGCTGGAGATGACGGTGGATCAAGCGATAGAGTTCTTTACCAAGTACCCAGCCGACCAGACTACTTCAATCATCCGTCTCCTCGAGGGGTTGCAGCGTGTCGGGCTAGGCTACCTGCAACTAGGGCAAAACAGCTCGACGCTCTCGGGCGGTGAGAACCAGCGCCTCAAGCTCGCTTACTACCTCGGTCGTGACCACGAGCCACACACGCTCTTTGTCTTCGATGAGCCGACCACGGGGCTACACTTTCACGATATATCTACGCTCCTAGCCGCCTTCCGTGACTTGATCGACCAAGGACACTCGGTACTGATCATTGAGCACAACATGGAGGTGATCAAGAGCGCCGACTACATCATCGACCTGGGGCCCGATGGGGGCGACAAGGGTGGACAGCTCGTAGTGGCGGGCACACCCGAAGAGGTGGCCGCCTGCCCCGACTCGATCACGGGTCACTACCTCAAGGAGAAGCTCTCACCCCGTAAAGCGTAAGACCCTATGGACAGCAAGAAGCTCTACTACTCCCACCGAGAGGTGTCTGAGACGCTCCAAGAGAGTCAGTCTACGGTGCGCTACTGGGTTGAGACCTTTGCCGTGCAGGTGCGTCGCAGTAGCACGGGACGGCTCAAGTACTCGCAGGATAATCTGCGCGAAATGCAACTAATCCGTCACCTACTGCGAGAGTCCAACCTGACGATCGACGGTGCCAAGGCAACTCTCCGACACAATCCCCAAGAGGCGGAGCAACGTGCCGAGGCGATCGCCCAGCTCAAAGCGGTGCGCGATGAACTTGTCGAGTTGCGTCAGCTCATCGAGCAGATCGAGCGCTACACCTCCGCCAGCGAAGTGCGTGACCGCCTCCGCCAGGAGGGACTACTCTAGCCCCACTGCCGCAAATCTTACGTGTAGCGATTTGTAGGGACGCTCGGTCTGAGCGTCCGTCCCCGTTAAAATGACGAGACTATAACCTTTGACACAACGGACGCACAGACCGTGCGTCCCTACAACGGGCGACTCGTGAGATTTGCTGAATTGAGGCGTATGCTTTTTTTTGGTACTTTTGATGCCGTAACGACTTTAAGAGACTATTTATCCCGTGGCTAAGAAAGAGATCGCCGAGACCCCGATGATGCGGCAGTACTTGCAGTTCAAGAAGAAGCATCCCGATGCTATCTTGCTCTTTCGTGTGGGCGACTTCTACGAGACCTTTTCCGACGATGCCATCGAGGCGTCCAAGATCCTCGGCATCACGCTCACAAAGCGTGCCAACGGAGCGGCGCAGCATGTCGAGCTGGCGGGCTTTCCCCACCATGCGCTCGACACTTACCTGCCTAAGCTGGTGCGGGCGGGCAAACGGGTCGCCATCTGCGATCAGCTCGAAGATCCGAAGCTGACCAATAAGTTGGTCAAGCGGGGCATCACCGAGATCGTAACCCCCGGTGTCGTCACTACGGACAATGTTCTCCAGAGCAAGCAAAACAACTTCCTCGCAGCCGTTTACCCCGAAGCTAAAGGGGAGAACCGCTACGGCTTAGCACTGCTTGACCTCTCGACGGGAGAGTTTTACGCCACCGAGTGCACCGATCAGGTACTCGCTAAGCTCATCTCCGGCTACAACCCCAAGGAAATCCTCATCGAGCGCAAGCATCGTGACCATCTGCAGCGACTCCTCCAGCCCGAGGGACATCTCTCGGACTACGACGACTGGATCTTCTCCGAGAGCAACAACCGGGAGCGTCTCTTGCAGCACTTCGGCACGCTCTCGCTCAAGGGCTTCGGCATCGACACCCTCCCGCTAGCGATCACCGCCGCGGGGGCCGTGCTTCACTACCTCGACATGACGAAGCACACCGAGATCGGCCACATCACCCACATCACCCGCATTGACGAGCAGCGACATGTCCGCATCGACGGCTTTACGGCTCACAGTCTGGAGCTCACCACCCCGATGAATGCGGGCGGCACCACGCTCCGCCAGATCCTCGA
>CABQOJ010000173.1 GCA_902465775.1 uncultured Porphyromonas sp.
GAGTGGATCGTACGTCCGAAGCGCAGGTCGCCCACCATCACGATGTGTAGATCCTTGAGCGAACCCTGTGTAGAGCGAATCGTGTAAAGGTCGAGGAGCGTCTGCGAAGGGTGCTGATTGGCACCATCGCCAGCGTTGACGATCGGCACGGGCGAGACCTCCGTAGCATAGAGAGCGGCGCCCTCCAAGTAGTGCCGCATGATGATCACGTCGGCATAGTTAGAGACGATCAGGAGAGTGTCCTTCAGCGACTCGCCCTTTGTCGAGCTGCTAGACTTAGGATCGGAAAAGCCGATGACTCGTCCGCCCAACCTATTGACCGCCGTCTCAAAGCTTAGTCGGGTACGCGTCGAAGGTTCGAAAAACAGCGTGGCACCCACCATCCCATCCATTAGATGGCGATTAGGATTAGCCTCAAAGAGTGCAGCCCGGTCCAAGATACGTAGGATATCTTGCTCAGCGCACTGCTCGATAGATACGATATGCTTCATCATACGGCACAGTCTATTTTCATTTCACCCGTAAAGGTACAAAAAAGGCTAGACTACGATACACACCTATCGCCCCTGCTAGATATCCGCCTGCTGAATCTTTTATCTACAGTGACGAGCCAAAGGGTTCAGATAAGAAAAAATGTCTTACCTTAGTGGGCGAAAGAAATATCACACCGCTATTCTCCCTTCTCTTGTAGAGTCACTAGCACATTCACCAACCTTTATAACTTTATGACACGTAACACTTTTGCTCTCCTATGCACACTGCTGGTATCAGCATTTGCACTCGTAGCACAAGAGGCTCCTACTCATCTTAAGGTATTCCTCAAGGGGAAAGAGGCACAGCTTATCCCCATTGACAAGATCGACAGCATCCGATTCATTGCAAAGGAGATGCCTCATGATCAGATGCCTCTCATCAATTTTAACTACAATACCAACAAAGAGCCCATTGAGGCTTATGAAGCAACCCTAGGGCGTGAGCTACGACAGAATGTCAACGTCAATAATGACCAGTCTGAGGCTCCTAACCCCCTACCCGCCTATGTCAATCTATCACTTGATCTAGTACCGATAGTCAGCTATGGAGGTAAGAATGCTTTTCTAGAGTCTGACGTAATCATCGCACTCTGTCGCGAGCCTTTCAACAACTGCCCCAAGATAAAAGGACTGATTACCGATCTAGGCTTTAAGGAAACCTACAAGGACGAGACCTCTTGCCAGTATAAGAAGGAGGATGTGTCTATCATCCTGCAAATCTGGCCCAATAGCGAGTGGAATACCAAAACCTGCCTGACGATCCTACGTCCTACCCCTCCAACGCCAGTTGCCAAGGAGCATGACTTTGTAGCTACCGCTAAGGATATTCCATCTTTTGAAGCACTGATGAGCAAACAGGTGGACAAGATTGTTGCTTTCGAGCGTGAGGCTGGTTATCGAGAGATTCCTTCAGATTTAACCGGTACATACCTCTCCTTCCAGACTAAGAGTGATCAAGCTGACAAGAGCAACATCAAGTTTGCCTTCTATTGGCTTGAAGATCAGAAGATCACGGGAGTCCTTAGTGCCATATCAAGTGTAGAAGAAGCAATCTCGGATAGTCAAATTCATGAGTGGGCTAAGCTCAACGGTTTCGACGGCACCTGGAGTAAACTGGTAGAGCATAATGAGTTGACGGATAAAGATGTAGTCTATGCGACCGTATCAAGCGACAAAGCTACGCTTAGGATCTTTTTCGAGAGACAGCGCATGAAGTTTGAGATCCTACCTAAGAAAAACTAATATCAGCACTATCCTTCACCAAGTTCGGAGGAACTTGCTATTCACACTAAGAGTCTCATCATAACTCTTAGACGCCATGCAGAGAGCTACGTAGAGGTCTCACACCTCCTACGTAGCTCTTCTCATTTTCACCTTGGCGTAGATAAAGGTCTCCTGAGGAAATCAGAAAGATCCACGGAGCTGTTATTGATTCTCCAGCGAGGAACGGAAAAACTCTTCCGAACTTTGATTTCATTCTTCCGAAGTTTCATTTGACTCTTCCGAAGTTTTATTTCCCGCCTCCGTGGAGAATATCTCTTTTTCAGTGAGGAATTCAAGATTCCCTCCGTGAAGAGTTACCACCCCTGGGACGTTCGAGCATACTCTAGAGAGCGGATGTGTTGACCAGTTCAAATAAAGTTCGTACCTTTGCCCACCGAAGTAAAGGACAAGCAGATTGTCCAGAAAATATTCTCATCAAACAAACATAACACACAAAGAACAGTTAGACAAGTATGATAATTGTACCAATCAAAGAGGGCGAGAACATCGAGCGTGCGCTCAAGCGTTATAAGCGTAAGTACAACGACACTGGTATCGTCCGCACACTACGCAAGCGCCAAGCTTTTCAGAAGCCCTCAGACGTCAATCGCCGTATGATGGAGAAGGCTCGCTACGTGCAGTCACTCCGCCAGGAAGAGCTAGACGCTTAAGACCCATCGAGGACTACCCCACTACGAGCCTTCTTCTACGAGAGACATCGGGCTCTCTACACAGGTTCACTAGATAGGTAGCACCTCTGCGATGATGAATAGAATATTTACGTAGGGAGTCCCCAGTCGGGGTGCTTCCTACGTCTTCTGTACCCAGTACTGCTCATTCGTATATGTTGAGAGGTGCTGGGCTTTATTGTATCATCTCGGCTGAGTTTAACAGAGATGAAACAGCCGTGAGTGGATTTTGTTAAGACTTTTAGTTACTTTTGCCGGTGGCTAGAGCTTAGGTCAACACTGTTGACTAGCTCTAAGCCGTTACTACAGTAAGATACTAATCACTAACAGTTAATTTATTGTGAACCGTTTAATGCTTATCACCACAGCGCTCGCACTCTTACTAGCGAGTAGCTTCTCGTCGCTTGCTCAGGTGCAGGTGACGGGCAAAATCCTTGAGAAGGGTTCGGACGAGCCTATACCTAGCGTGACCGTCTACACCGCTGGCGGGTCCTCTGGTACTTACTCTGAGAGCGATGGCTCCTTCAAGCTCAGTGTCTCGGCTGGCACTCAGCTCACACTGAGCTTCGTCGGCTA
>CABQOJ010000174.1 GCA_902465775.1 uncultured Porphyromonas sp.
TCTTCGGAACTTTGATTTCTCTCTTCCGAAGTTTCATTTCATTCTTCCGAACTTTTATTTCGGCCCTCCGTGAGAAATTTTCGTTTCCTCGTGAGCTATTGGCGATTCCCTCAGGAGAGTCGGGAATTAGAGGTTAGAAATTAGACATTATATATAAGAGACGGGGGAGACGGGCTGTTTGACGGTGTAGCTTTTTTTAGTAGCTTTGTCACGTCGTAGTAACGATACTGTAATCTGCGTAGGGTACTTTTGCAGTGCGTCTTGGTGGGCGCACGAAGGGCTCCACGAGCTGTTGCTACGGCATCACATATATCTAGTTAACCTGACACAACTAATCTATGGCAAATAGGACTTATCGTCTACTCTTCACGCTAATGGCTCTCTCGTGGGGGCTACTCTTGACAGCTTCTTGCCAGCCGACGGGTAGGCAGGGTGGCGCGGAGCATCCTCAGACTGATATCAATCAAACTTTCCTCGCCTCACAGCAGGACTACGACCTGCGTGTCGCTGGCACCGCTTGGGAGGCTGGCGACGAGATAGGTATCTATGTGCGTCGCACGGCGCAGAATACCACTTGGTCGGCTGAGCAACTACAGCATAGCAACCTGCACTACAAGACCACTCGTGGTGGGGGCATCGCGACCTTCGATCCAGCTGATGAGCAGCAGAAGGTGCAGTGGGACTCATCGATGAAGTATGATATCCTCGCTTACTACCCCTATAATGCTCAGACGCAGGAGGGTAAGATCGCTTACAGCGTTGCTGATCAGGCTTCGCTCAAACCACTCCTTATATCGGACAATCTCTCAGCCATTGCGCCTGATGATGCAAAGCAACTAACCTTTCGCCAGGCACTCGCCTCGCTCCGCTTTGAGATGCGCAGTGAGGATGGGGGCTCTCTAGAGGGTGTCACGGTGCGCATCGTCGGTATGCCGACGACAGGTTCGCTGGATCTCTATAGTCGTAAGTGGCAGGTCGATGCTAGCTCTACGGCCGAGATCTCAGTGCCAGTCACCGTCTCGGGTGCTACCGCTACGGCTATCGCTCTGATCCTACCTATCGAGACGACCACGAGCGAGATGAAGGTACTCTTTACTCTTCCCAACGGACGTACCTACACCTGGACACTGCGTGAGGGGCAGAGCCTCGTCATGGGACAGCAGCGCACCCACACCATCACGCTCAAGGATACGGGTACGGGCAAGGTCACAGAGGTTGGTCAATACTTCGAGCTACCCGCCAAGAAGGCGCTACCCAACACGATGGAGGTACAGCACATGCTCCCGAGCAATCCCTCGGCACGCAACTACTTCCTACTATATAATACGAAGCTACATCTAGCTCACTATGTGGCCTATCCGCTGTACAAAGATGTATTGCAGAAGAATGTCAAGCGTACTGATGCTTGGGGCTATGATCCGATGATCTCTGTTTCGTATCAACCAAACTTGACGGGGGCTTATAAAGGCTACTCTAGAGGACACCAAATCCCTAGTGCAGATAGACTCGCTTCTCGAGAAGATAATATCAGCACGTTCTACTTTTCCAACATGGTTCCTCAGAATCAGACCCACAATAGTGGCATCTGGAGTAATCTAGAGAACCAGGTACGCACGCTTGCTGGCGGTGTTGACACGCTCTTTGTAGTGACGGGTGTAGGCTTTGACAATACAAACTATAAGTACACTCAGGATCGAAGTAACGTGGACTGCCCGATACCTGACTACTTCTATAAGGTAGTCGTATGGCGCGACAAGCAGGAGCGCTGGCACTCCAAGGCGTGGTGCATACCACACGAGCCGCTCAAAGGGAGTCCCGAGCCTTACAAGACGACGCTCGAAAAGATGGAGACGAAGACTGGCTTTGACTTCTTCCCTGCGCTCAACGATGTCAACGTACTTAATGACTAATCTCGCAGCTCAGCTACTACTATGAATAAGTTACTTACAACAATCTCTATACTACTCGCGACGCTACTCCTCGCTACCTCTTGTACTCAGGAGCAGTCTCGCTGTACCACTTGTCCCGATGAAGACGGAGCGCAAGCTAAGGACTACATAGTCTTCAAGAGCAACATACGTCTCGGCGACAAGGAGGTGCGCGCCACGGGCGAGCGCTTTGACGTGAGCGACCAGATTGGGGTCTATGCGCGTGGAGCGGAGGAGCGAAACAACCTGCACTACTACGCCATCCCTGGGGGGCATATAGCGATCTTTCACCCCACGACGATGTCTGACCGCATCTATCCCAGCACCGTTAAGGAGCTTGATTTCTACGCTTACGCTCCGTACCGCACATCCGTTCAGAAGGGGATCATACACCTGAACCTCATCAAGGAGCCTGTCGATCTCCTCTGGGCTCATCACCGTGAGGTGGCTCCTCGTGTGGACAAGAAGGAGTACACGCTCCTCTTCTCGCACGTCCTCTCACGCATCGTCTTCACTCTGCAGGGACTCCCCGCAGGAGTGACACTACAATCGATGAAGCTACAAGGCATGGTCGTCGAGGGCGACTTTGATGTCCTCACAGGCGAGCTACGCACACCGTATAGTTCGAAGGAAACGCTCCCGCTCACCGTCGGTACAGATCAGCGCTCCGCCTCGTCTCTCATCCTCCCGAAGGAGATTGTGGATGCGGAGCTACAGCTCACGCTCAGCAATGGCCGCACCTACACCAAGGCGATCAATCAGCTAGACATCGTCAGCAACAAGATCTACTATTATAATATCACCCTTGATGAGCAGCAGGGAGGTATCTCCATAGACCTAGTCAACGGACAGATCGTGGATTGGGAGGACGATGGCACCGTTTCGAACATCGTTGCCACTCCAACCGAAACACCCACGCCAGACCCTAAGCCTGCTGGCGAGAATATTTACGGGGTCAATCTCACACAGACGGCTCGCGCACTACCGCTCAATGATGACTTCGCCAAGGGGGGCAAGGACTATGATCCCTTTGCACTCCCTGGCTGGCTCAACAAAGCACTCGTCGGTGCGCGTGACTTTCAGAAGCGCTCTTAC
>CABQOJ010000175.1 GCA_902465775.1 uncultured Porphyromonas sp.
ATCAACCCTTTCTTTCGCAATAGTGACACCATCATCTTGGTGACCCCTTCGCCCTACATCAAGCACTACCTCAAGAAGGTGAAGCGTAGTAGCATGCGAGGCAAGCAGGTCATCAATGCGGTTAAGGGAATCGTGCCTGACGAAAACCTTTTGGTCTCAGAGTTTCTCATCCAGGAGTTCTCCTTGCCAAAGGAGCAGATCGGCGTGGTGAGTGGTCCTTGTCACGCTGAGGAGGTGGCGCAGGAGCGTCGGAGCTACTTGACTACAGGGTCTTACAGCGATGAGCTGGCGCATCTGATGGCTGACACGCTCTCGTGTGACTACATCACCTGCACTACGTCGGACGATGTGGTCGGCATCGAGTTTGCCTCGGTACTAAAGAATATCTACGCTATCGCTGCGGGTATCTGCAACGGACTCAACTACGGAGACAATTTCCAGAGCGTCCTCATCAGTAATGCGATTGCTGAGATGAATAGCTTTGTCAATACGGTGCACCTGCTCAACCATCGTGTCATCACCAACTCGGTCTATCTAGGCGATCTGCTCGTGACTGCTTACTCTAACTATAGTCGCAACCGGACCTTCGGTACGATGATTGGCAAGGGGTACAGTGTCAAGGCTGCGCAGGTAGAGATGGAGATGGTGGCGGAGGGCTACTACGGTGCTAAGTGCGTGCGCGAACTCAACACGACACGCTACCGAGTCAATATGCCGATCATGGACGCTGTCTACGAGATACTCTATAATAAGCAGTCGGCCAAGGAAACCATCGAGCGACTTTCGCTCAAGTTCCGCTAACGGACTAGACCTTTTAACCTAACACACAATACAACCATGAAGACAGCCGCACCACTCATTCAGATTGACACAACACATGCGCAGGATCATCTATCGGCAGAGACCATCCGACAGGCTGAGCAAGATGCGCTCGCAGCGATTCAGACGCTACACAAAGGCTCAGGAGCTGGTAGCGACTTCCTAGGCTGGCTCACACTCCCCGAGGAGACGCTCGAGCGTAACCTTTGCAAGCAAGTACAAACGGTAGCCGATAGGCTTCGTCAGGAGTGCCTATATATAATATGTATAGGCATCGGGGGAAGTTACCTAGGTGGCAAGGCGGTCATGGAGGCACTCGGAGATCACTTCTCCGCACATCGTCAGCCTGAGCTGGGGCATCCGCAAGTACTCTTTGCGGGAAACAATATTAGTAGTGACTATCTGCACGATCTGATGGATCTGGTGGTGGACAAGCCTTTTGGCATTGTCAACATCTCTAAGAGTGGCACGACGACCGAGCCAGCTATTGCCTTCCGCATGCTGAGCCAGTACTTAGTGGCTCGTGATGGTCAGGAGGTGGCTAAGCGACGTATCGTTGCCATTACCGACAAGAAGCGAGGCGCTCTGCGTCGCCTAGCAGACGAGCAGGGATACGACACCTTCGTCATACCAGATAACGTAGGCGGTCGCTTCTCCGTGCTGACTCCTGTGGGGCTGCTGCCGATTGCTTTGGCAGGCTTTGACATTGAGGCTTTGCTCCAGGGTGCCAGCGACACGGCGCTTCTGTATTGTCGTACGGAGCATCCGCTAGAGACCCCAGCCGTGCAGTATGCCGTGACAAGGCAAGCCGCCTATCGGGAGCGAGCCGTGAGCGAAGTGCTGGTAGCCTTCGAGCCTCGGCTGAGTGCTCTCGGGCAGTGGTGGATGCAGCTCTTTGGCGAGAGCGAAGGCAAGGAGGGTAAGGGACTACTCCCGCTCTCTCTGACCTACACGACCGATCTGCACTCGATGGGGCAGTGGATACAGCAAGGTCCCCACAACATCCTCGAGACGATGATCGTGGTCGACACGCCACGAGATACGATCACCATCCCGACAGATGAGCAAAACCTAGACGGTCTCAACTACCTAGCGGGCGAAACGATGCACCATGTCAATGAGCAGGCGCATCTAGGCACGCTCTTAGCGCACGAAGATGGCGGTGTGCCAGTCTTGCAGTTGCAGTTGCCGCAGATCGATGCTAGGACGATTGGCGCCTTCATCTATACGATGGAGTATGCGGTTGCGGTCAGTGGCTATATGATGGGGATCAACCCCTTTGACCAGCCAGGCGTGGAGGACTACAAGCGCAATATGTTTGCTCTCCTAGCTAAGCCAGGCTTCGAGAGCGAGACGAAAGCGATGCACCAGCGCCTCAACAAATGAACTTACGACAGATTACAACAATGACAGATACGATACAAACAATCCACAAGAAGAGCTACCACGAGGTCATCCCTCTCCCTGAGTATGGACATCATATCCAGCACATGGTAGACCACTGCTTGACCATTGAGGACCGTGACGAGCGGACTCGGTGCGCTCACGCTATTGTCCAGGCGATGGCGATCATACAGCCCGAGCAGGCTAAGAAGTCGGAGGATCACAAAGTCCTCTGGGATCACCTCGCCGTCATGTCGCACTTTGCGCTAGACATTGACTACCCCGTAGAGCCCATTCACGAGGAGGCGCTCCGTGGTGCGCCCGAACCTTTGGCTTATCCCGATGACGACATCATCTATCGCCATTATGGTCACCTCATTCAGGAGCTGATCAAGAAAGCGTGCGAGATGCCCGAAGGTGACGAGCGCGAGGCATTGGCACTCTCCATTGCCAACCGTATGAAGCAGGCTTATATCTTGTGGAATAAGCGTGCCGTCGATGACTACACCATCTTCAAGGACCTTTACGAACTCTCTGGCGGTAAGCTCGTGCTGACCGAAGAGGAGCACCAGCTAGACGCTACCACAGGGCACACTCCCCATGGGCGTGGAGGCAACCGCTCTAGGAGGCAGTACAAGCGCCCAGCACGTGGCAACAACTCTAGAGGCGGAGGTCGCCGTGGCGGCCGTCCCAACCGCTCTAGACGTTAGCCGATACAGACACTCACTATCTTACTCTTACGACACTAGCTTATGGCATCTTACATCATCGAGGGAGGTCACAGACTCCAAGGCGAAGTAACCATA
>CABQOJ010000176.1 GCA_902465775.1 uncultured Porphyromonas sp.
AGCGGGATCTGACCGATGTCGCAAAGTTATACAAATTACTTTACTTACGCCACCTTTCGGCCAGCACCAATTCCGCAACGTACATTCCACCCGCTAATGCATTTTACTCAATTCCGGCTCCAGATTTACTCAAATCTCTCTACGAAACTACTCAATTCTATCCGAGAAACTACTCAAATCTACTGAAACATCTACTCAAATCTCTAACTTCTAATCCCTCACTTCTCCCATTACTCGTCTTGTCTACCGAGGAATTCGAAAATCTCCAGGGAGCAAACGAATATTCCCCACGGAGAGCCAAAATGAAACTCCGGAAGAATGAAATGAAACTTCGGAAGAATGAAACCGAAGTTCCAAAGAATTCTTTCGTTCCTCGCTGGAGGTTCAAAAACTCCTACCGAGGAAATGGCTGATTTCCTCGGAGATGTGGGAGCGGAGATTAGAGATTAGAAGTTAGAGGGGAGATCGGAGCTATTAGAGCAATCGGAGGTGTCGGAGCGATCGGGCGGGTAACCTTTGTCGGGGAGCTGGAGTTGCGTCTTTACTGTGGGCTAGTCGTGAGATTCGCGGGTCTAGGAGTTTGAAGAGTTGTAAATGTGCTCTAGGTTGTCTATATTTGCACGCTCGTAGGAGACGACCTATTGGGGCAAGTCGGCGAAGGTGTGCAATAATCTAGCGACACGGCCGTTTTGTCCGATAGGATACTCCTTATTATATAACCACTGAAATAGACTGACTATGTACTGGACGTTAGAATTGGCCTCAAAGCTGGAGGATGCTCCCTGGCCTGCTACCAAAGATGAGCTCATCGACTATGCTCAGCGCTCGGGTGCGCCCATCGAAGTGATCGAAAACCTTGAGGAGATCGAGGACGAGGGCGAGGAGTACGAGACCATCGAGGATATATGGCCGGACTACCCTAGTAAGGAGGACTTCTTCTTCAACGAGGAGGAGTACTAGTTCGGCACTATAGAGACACTGCCAGTCAGTGTGACTCTCTGCATAGCTACTAGCTTATGACTACACACCACCTAGGATGAAAGAGATGCGCCCACCTCGGATCTGCGCTATACGGCTTGCGCCAAGAGAGCACCAGTCGGAGGGGGGCGTATGCGCTACGGAGAGGTGGGGGCGTAAGTCTCTCGGGAGACTGTTGCTATGTCTGCTTATTGTGGCTTGCTGGCTGCCGATGCGTTCGCTGGCGCAGGTGGATCCGATCTTCTCAGACTACCGACGGCTGCAGAACTACTACAATCCAGCAGCGATCGGCTTGCAGAAAGATCTGCTCCTGACAGCTGCCTATCATCAGCAGTGGATCGGCATAGAGGGGGCACCTGCTAACCTTTTTGTCTCGGCTCATACGGAGCAGCAGTGGGGCAAGAGTTACCACGGTGTGGGGGTGGTGGTTGCAGCGCAGCGTGCTGGACTCTTCACCCGCACAGAGGCGCAGGCGGAGTACGCTTTTCAGCTTCGCTGGAAGGGAGACAAGATACTCTCCATCGGCACGGGCCTGGGCATGATCAACCTTCTATACGACGGCACCAAGGCGCACATACCAGACGGAGGAGCGATGACACCAAATGATCCTTCGCTACCACAGACACCCGTGTCGGGGCGCACCTTTGACCTCTCAGCGGGAGTCCTATGGCACACGCCTCGGTACTTCATCGGCTTCTCGGGGCGTCACCTCACGGTGCCGCGCATCACACTCGACAGGCTCTACTATCAGAAGGTGCCGATACATATCAATGCGGTCTGTGGGTACAATATTACACCACGGGGTGCGTTATTATCGTGGCACCCCTCACTATTTGCCTCGACAAACTTGACGTCGTGGCGGGTGGATGTCAACCTAGACGTACGCCTAGCTCAGCGATGGGAGGCTGGTCTGATGTACCGACCTTTGCAAGCTGCGGGGCTACGGCTGGGAGCGCTCTTTGGCAAGTGTCACGTGGGTTACCTCTTTGAGATGCCTACGAGTCAATTGGCGAGGGGCAACTGGGGCAGTCACGAACTGGTGATCACCTACGCGCTCCCGATGTCTAGCCACAAGAAAGGGACCAACAGCTACAAGAGCATCCGACTCCTTTAGCCCGTACGTCTCACCATTAAATAGAACTCTGAAACAACTTAGAAGCTATGAAAGAAGCTTTGCCGACATACAGCAGTCCGTCCGAGAGCGCGCATGACGCCCGTTCCGTACAAAGGCTTAGGACTAGAATCAGAGCGGGAGCCTTGCCCCTACTAGGTGCTTTGGCACTACTCTTACTCTTCATCTCCGTGCTGAGCATGGTGGGCTGCGCTCCCAAGCGTGGCTCTGGCGTGAGTGCCGAGCTGGTGGGCGTGGGGCTCTCCTCGTGGAGTGAGCCTGCTCCCTATGGCATGGTGCAAGTACCGCAAGGACACATCGTGCTGGGCGAGCGTGAGGCGGACACGGTGTGGGGACTCCCAGCTGAGTACCGGGCCATCTCGGTAGATGCTTTCTGGATGGATCAGACGGAGGTGACGAATGCGCAGTGGAGACAGTTCGTCTACTATGTGCGCGACTCGATCATTCGCGAGCGCCTCGCAGACCCACTTTACGGAGGCAATCCGCTTTACAAGATTACTACGGACAAGTATGGGGATCCTGTCAAGCCCTACCTAGACTGGTCTCAACCTCTGCCCAATCCTAAGCGTGCGCTAGAGCAGGAGCTGGAGGCGATGGAGAGTGTCTACTACACGAACCCCGTGACGGGCGAGCGTAAGCTCGATCCTAAGCAGATGCTCTACAAGTATGAGGTCTACGACTACCACGCAGCGGCGCTCTACCGCAACAACTTACAAAAGGATGTGCGCGCCAGCAAGGGTGTTCAGGAGCCAGTGATGATTTCTAAGGACACGGCTTACGTCAATGACCGTGGCGAGGTGATCCGTGAGACGATCACACGTCAGCTCGCTAGTGAATACGACTTCCTCAATACTTACATCGTAGCGATCTACCCCGACGAGACGGTCTGGG
>CABQOJ010000177.1 GCA_902465775.1 uncultured Porphyromonas sp.
AGATGCGCCCGGTGCTGGCGGTAAAGCTCTAGTGCCGTGCGGCTACTGTCGGTGAGTCGGTAGCTTGCGCCCAGCTCCTCTAGCTTGTCTAGGAGCGCAGCGCCGTAGAGCGTGTCCTCGATGCAGAAGCTGTTTTGCCAACCAGAAGCGAGAACCGTCACGGCACGCCCCGAAGCTTGGCAGTGGCGCGCCACGGCGGTGAGATTGCTAAAAGCACCTACGATAATCTCTGCTGCACCAGCCTCCCGAGCTGCGTGAATGGCTTGGGCGCCGTTGGTCGTCGTGAAGACGATGCTACGTCCGCCGATCCGCTCAGCAGTAAACTCGGAGGGATCGTTGCCGAGGTCAGCCCACGGGCAACGCATCGCATTGCGCTCGGCAGCCACCACGTAGCCCTTGCCGAGAAAGCTCTCCGCCTCATCGGTCGTCGCCACGGGTATGATCTCCTTAGCGCCATGGTCAAAGGCTGCCACCATCGAGGTGCCAGCACGCAGTATGTCTACCACGACCACTACGCTGTCCTCCTGATGGTAGTAAGGGTAGAGCGCAGGACACGGACAAATATCAAAAGTTACTTCTCTCATAAGTGTGTCTGCTCGTTTATAGTTTAATGATGACCTCTTCGGAGTCTAGTTCTAACAGTCGCATCACTCTAGCGATGCGATCTAGGATTGCTATGCGACTGTGATTGACATAGACAAAAAGGCACTCCTCGTCAATCTCTTTGAGTTCCTCGCAAAACTTGTTGTCTAAAGTCTTGAACCACCACTTATAGTCTGGATTGGAGTGCTCTCGTATCTCCTTTCTTAATTCCTTCCACGGGATCAACGCATTGGATTTGCCAAAGGTCTCAAGCTGATTACTGAGAAGTAGGGTACTCGTTCGTGGGTCACTCTCTAAGATCTGCTTGAAGAAGGTGAGCAATGCCTCTCTCCATGTTTTGATTGGAAAGGACTGCCCAAAGAGTATAATCTCTTTTGGCTTGCGTTTGGCTAGGATCATCGGATCAGACTCCAGTGGATAGAAGAGCATCTCTGTTGCCTCCTTGTCGGCGTCTCTCCAATTGTTAGCTAGCTTGTATTCATCGGGCAGTGAGAAGGTCTCTAGGAAGAGACTGATCATACGATCTTGATGGTCGAGGATGCTCTCCTCACACCACTGCGCATACTGGCAGATGTCATGGCTGTATCGTATGGTAGAAGTGGCTAGTCGTGCCTTCTTGTCGGCAAAAGACTTATTGCCCATCTCACTATTGAATTCCGTGAGTATGAGGTTACCGATGTTGTGCAAGTAGTGCTGGTGTATCTCCTCAGCCTTTTCCTCGCCCAATTCGGAGCGCCACACCTCATTGAGCGTCTGTGGCATAATGTGCTCGATGGTGACAGCCTTGTCCTTAAAGGAAACCGCCACCTTTGTTTGTCGTTCCTCCATCTTGCCCAGTATGAACTTGCTATATTTATTTAGTCCTTTGTAAAAAGCGATACGCTCCAACGTGTCTCGTATCTCCTTGTCATTCGGAAGACGTAGCTTGTAAAAGAGATTGGACAAAACTTTGGTCATAGATATCTCTTGCCTTGCAATGGCTGGAAGATGTATGATCAATAGAGGTGTGCTCATATTTTCGGCCTGTGTTAGACTCACTACACGACGACGAATCAGATAGGTGCGTATGCTCTCTAGGGTCTCTATCAGCAGGGCACCACTGATGGTGGTCGCTGGAGCCTTGGCTTGATACATGTGCAGTAACTCCAGGACAACTGGCTTGAAGGCTTCGCTCGTGATGTCTTCGAAGATGTTGCACAGAAGCTCTCGAATGGTCTTGCTGTCCGACGTTGCGTCTTCGTAGTGCGATGGGTCTATGATGCTTAAGTAGCACGGCACATAGGACTGTATATCCTTTATAAAGGCGTCTCGGCTGGTGAAGGTCTGCTCGACAAACTCTTTGAACTGGTAGTAGAGCTCTTTGGTATTGTTGTCGTTGACCACCTTGTAGGGCTTCTTGTCCCGGCACTGGAGGTAGTCGCGGAAGAACTTAGAGAGATAAGCTTCTCCCAGTGGTTGCTCTATCTTAGGCTGCCACACCTCATCATAAGCCTTAGTCTGCTCCTTGCTAGGCATCCCGAGTAAGATGTAGTTTCGAATAAGGTCCGACAGGGTGAGGGGCTTGCCGAGTGAATTAAGCGTCTCAAAGATGACCTGAGGGTCCTCGCCCTTGTAGGGCCTCTCATCGAGCAGGATGGTGACCACGTTGATCCGCTGTAGAGCTGTGATGAAGTGCCGTATGGTAAGCCCCTCGATCTGCAGCTTAGGCGTCAAGAGCTTGATGAAGAGCTTGTAGGCGTTGGTTACTTTACCAGGGATTGTCTCCTCATCGCCTCTCACCAATGCTCGATAGGCCTCGAAGTCTGCCGTGACTTGCTTGAGCTTGACACGATCTTCAAATGAGGAGTTGCTACTGGTTAGCAATGTATTGGTTATGCTTGCCTTCTCTTGTGGATCAGTGGCGAGGTCGCGCAGAGCGATGCAGAAGAGGAGCGATGTGGTGAGTCGCTGCTGTCCGTCGATGATGACATTGAGATTGATAAAGGAGCCCGTCGGCTCCGACTTGTAGACGAGAGTCCCGAAGAAGTGCTCCTGCTTATCTTTCTGCTTGGGGTCTAGCTCGGAGCGAACTAGTCTCATGACATCATCGAAGAAACGATATATCTGCTCCTTCTGCCAGGAGTAAGCTCTCTGGTAAGGAGGTATAAAGAATAGAGAGGTGTCGGGACTAAGAGCGTTAAAAATGGAAGTATCTGAGGCCTTCATCGGATGGATTAGCGAATTGGTAGGAAAGTAGGTTGTATTGTCAAAGCCCTCCACGAGTGAGGATGAGTTGCTCAGTGGAGGGCTTTGCTTAGCGTGCTGCTTGTCGCTTGAGTAGCTTAGCGCAGCGTGTGATTACTTGCGGAAGGGGGGCTTGACCACCTTAGC
>CABQOJ010000178.1 GCA_902465775.1 uncultured Porphyromonas sp.
CCAATAAGAATGTAGCTACCTTCATCAAGGAGTTTGTCGTCAAGCTCCCCGAGGGCGAGCACATGGAGTTCAAGAGCGGTAGCTACGCTCAGATCAAGATCCCCAAGTACGAGGTCAAGTACAGCGACTATGTCGTCGAGGATCAGTTCCGTGGCGACTGGGACAAGTTCAATATGTGGAGCCTCACGGCAAAGAACACCGAGGAGACCGTCCGCGCCTACTCCATGGCCAACTATCCTGCCGAGGGTAACATCATCACGCTCAACGTCCGTATCGCCACCCCGCCAATGGATCGCGTGACCCACACTTGGCAGAAGGTACCCGCCGGTATTGCCTCCTCTTACATCTTCAGCCTCAAGCCCGGCGACAAGGTGACCATGAGTGGTCCTTACGGAGACTTCCACATCCACGAAGACTCCGATGCCGAGATGCTCTATATCGGAGGTGGTGCTGGTATGGCTCCGCTACGTGCTCAGCTACTACACCTCTTCCTCACCGAGCATACGACCCGCAAGGTCTCCTTCTGGTACGGAGCACGCTCGCGCAGTGAGATCTTCTACGAGGAGGACTTCCGCGCCATCGAGCGTGAGTTCCCGAACTTCTCCTTCCACATCGCCCTCTCTGCACCGCTACCTGAGGACAATTGGACTGGACTCACGGGCTTCATCCACCAGGCCATCTACGACAACTACCTCAAGGATCACGAAGCTCCTGAGGATATTGAGTACTACATGTGCGGACCTGGTCCTATGTCGGCAGCTGCCATCACGATGCTGGACAACCTCGGCGTGCCGCCTGAGCAGATTAACTTTGATAACTTCGGCTAAGTCTCCTCAGCGCCAATCCGCAATAGAATAAAGACAAGGCGACAGCGCAGATCCTTTAGATAGGAGTGTGTTGTCGCCTTGATTATACGGGGCAATTGCACTCCAAACGATGTTCATAGAGCAAGAATGATTGAAAAGGTCAAAAGAAATACCGCTTTTGTCAAGTCGGATTACCTAATAAATTAGTTTGTTTGAAATGAAACACGTAACTTTGCCCCATAGAAATAATTGAAAATGTAGCCAAACCACTTACTTATGATACGAAAGATAGTGATTACACTCGGCCTCGTCCTCACTTTAGGACTTGCAGCCTCGGCACAGCGAGTTGCTCTCAAGCACAACTTCGCTTATGATGCCATCCTTACGCCCAACCTCTCGCTAGAGTTTGCGATGGGCAACAAGTTTACCTTCGACACCCAAGTCGGATGGAACGCATTCCTATTCAACCTCGACGCAGGCAAGGACAACTATAGTGAGACCAAATGGGCTCACTGGATGGCTCAACCAGAGCTTCGCTACTGGTTCTGCGATGTCTTCAACGGCTGGTTCCTCGGTCTACATGGACATGTAGGTCAGATGAATGTAGGAGGTATAGACATCCCCTTCATCTTAGAGAACAAAGACTCTATCATGAAAAATCATCGCTACGAGGGCTGGTTCTACGGAGGCGGTCTCAGCGTAGGCTACCAGTGGGTACTCTCGACGCGCTCCTCACTCGAGTTCTCTCTAGGCGCAGGATATGCTCGTGTGCTATACGACAAGTTCCCCTGCCAGCGTTGTGGCGTAAAAGTCGATGAGGGCAAAGCTAACTATGTCGGACCTACGAAGGCAACAATCTCGTACGTCTTCTTCTTTAAGTAATCGTCAGTAGCACATCTAATAATACAGACACAAAGACTATGAATATCAAGATATCCCGCTTACTCATACTCCTCTCGACGCTACTATTTACCGTCGGAGGGTCGCTATGTGCTCAGCAATTCTCCAAAGCAGGGGAGACACAGACGATTGCAATATCTGCAGAGCACTGCGTTGTTACACGAAATATGGACAGCAACCAGCTTCGCATAGAGCTGGATGCAGCTCCTTACGTTACCGTGCGTGCACAGCAACTCGTGCGTATTACTCCAAAATATGTATCCGCAGATAGACGTGATTCTATATGCTTCAAGGACATCTACGTAGCTGGCAATGCTCGCTATAAGATCCTCAAGCGCCAGCACAACCTTCACAATGAGGATGCCCTCGTACGTGAGGTCTATTCACGTCCTGAGGGTGCTGTCTATGCACGTGGCGTCAACGACCTACCTCATATGGTCTATGAAAGTTCCTTCGAGAGCTGGATGGCTCGTGGTCATATGGAGCTAGAAATGCAGACCTATAGCTGTGGCAACTGCCCTAAGAGCACCCTCTTGGCACTAGGAGCACCACAGGCTATCACAGTGTTCGGACCTGAGAACTATCAGTACAACTATATAGAGCCTGCTGCTACAGCCTTCAAGGAGTATGCTGAGAGCTTTGACGCTAACATCCAGTTCGTTGTTGCTAAGCACGACCTCCGCAAGGACTTCAAGAACAATGCTTCCGAGCTAGCACGTCTTGATGAGTTTGTCAAGAAAGCAACCAAGATCGAAGGTGCTGAGCTTCACACCGTCTATATCTATGGTTACGCATCTCCAGAGGCTCCAGCAGCTTACAACCTAGCACTCTCAGATCGCCGTACCAAGACGCTCTATGACTATGTCAAGAACACTCATAAGGCACTCTTCAATAAGGTTGAAGTGGTTGCTGAGGGCAAGGGCGAGGACTGGGATGGTCTACGCAAGCTCGTAGACGCTAGCAGTATGGCTCAGCGCCAGACTATACTGGACATCATTGACAAGTACAGTACTGACACAGAGCGTGAGGCTGACATCAAGGCACTCGACGGAGGCAAGGTCTATCGCGACCTGCTAGACAACTACTATCCTAAGCTCCGTCACACTACCTTTACGATGAGCTATCGGGTACGGCCCTTTGAGGTTTCTGAGCTAGCGCGCATCTACTCGACCAACTCTAAGTTGCTAAGCCTCAGCGAGCTCTACACACTAGCTAATCAAAAGGTAGCAGCTGGTGCAAACCCCGTA
>CABQOJ010000179.1 GCA_902465775.1 uncultured Porphyromonas sp.
GTTTCATTGCTGTTGGGGTTGGCTCCCCAACTGTGTACTATTTCAGGAGAGGACATTTTTTCGCTCCTCCCTAAAGAGGTAAATGAACTCATCGTATATCATGCGTCAGCCGTGCAAAGATACTGGCGAAGCTGTTGTCTTACAGGAGCGTCTGCTTATTCAGCTGTACCCTCTTCTTGGAGTGTGACCCCGTAGATCTCTCCTGCGGCAGCAACAAACGAAGGCATATCGCCTTGCCGTAGCTGTACCGTGAGGTGGTACTGGGAGGTGTAGTCCTGAGCGACAATCTCGGCGCCGTGGTTCTTGACCAAGAGCATCACAGGCCCCATCAGATCCATCTGAAAGCTAAGCGTCACGCTACTATAGAGGATGACCTCTCGGACTGTTGCCTTGTCTAGAACCAGCTCGGTCGTAGAGCGGTAAGCATCGATCAGACCGCTGGTGCCGAGCTTAACCCCACCGAAGTAGCGGACGACAGCCACAGCTACGTTGGTTAGGTCACGAGAGATCAAGCGTCCTAGGATGGGCTTGCCAGCAGTGCCAGAGGGCTCGCCATCATCGTTGGAGCGAGTCTCGTACGCTTCGTCTCCATAGATCGAGTAAGCCCAGCAAACATGCGTCGCACTGTAATGCTCCTTGCGAAGCTCCGAGATACGCTCCAGAGCTTCCTCGGCACTAGAGACTGGATAGCAGTAGCCGATGAAGCGACTACGCTGTATGTTTTGCTCGGCAATGGCTGGCGACTGGATCGTGTGGTAAAAGTCTTTCATCGCTAAGGCCTTCTCGTATTAGTTGAAGTTGGGTTGCTGCGAATAGTCGCTCTCCAGGATGTTGACGTCCCCACTCTTGTGGTACTGCACGCCATCAGCCCCTTCGGCGGTGATGACGTAGTAGTAGACCCCACTCGGCACAGGTTTGCCTCGGCAAGTGCCGTCCCAGCCTCCATTGGGATCGCTCCAGCTATAGATGAGTCCGCCCCAAGCGTCGTAGATATGCGCTTCGAAGGATACGAGCGACTGATGAACCACCTGAAAGAGATCATTGACGCCAGGACTACTAAAGGGGGTAAAGACGTTGGGCACCTCAAGCCTAGAGCTTTGCACCGTCACCACTACGGGCTGAGAGGTGGCTGTGCAACTGGCCGTGCGGTCGCTCGCCGTGCCGTAGAGCGTGTAGGTACCCATCTTGTCAAAGGTGTACTGAGCTTGGCTCCCGTTGAACTGCATCACCACGGGAGCGTCCTTAGAGATGGTAGCTCCCTCGGCAATGATGATTTGGTAAAGCACTGCCGCTGGCTCATTAGCGACCAAGTCTATCTCCACTGTAGCGGGAGCGGAGAGACTCGAGGGGAGCTGTCCCGCATTGCTTGCGGTCGAGTCGGCAACCTGCGACTGGCCAGAGCTGACCAGCCGATAGCGAGCGTGCAACTCGACGCGATGAGCCTGTAGCACGGGGCTCTCTATGGGCAAGCCGTACTGCTCTGCCACGCCTTTGGTAAAGCGGTCTCCAATGATGGCAAAAGAGGTGTCGCTCAGCGGAGCTATCAAGTGCCACGCCCCACCATTGGTCTCGGGGAGTATCTCCTCCTTTTGCTCTGCGGTGAAGGCGTGTGTCTCCTCTTTGTAGACGAGGTCTTGGTAGCGCACGACTAGCCCACGGTCCGCCTGCATGGAGGCGCCTTGTAGCGTGCGGTAGAATATGGGCGGTAGCGGTCGGGAGAGTGTGAGCGTCACCTGCTGGCAAGGCTCCGCAGCATCGTAGTCTGCCGTCAGAGCGAGGTCTCGTAGAGAGACACGACTGTAGTCAAAGATCCAATAGTAGACTCGTGTCATCATGATCTGACTAGGCTGAGCGGTGAAGTAACCGCACTCCAGCTGAGCATTTGGCACGGTGACGGTCGTCCCTGCGTACTGAGCCGTAGCCACAGGCTGCGCCTCCTGTATCGATGTGGTGTAGCTGTAGAGCTTCTCTCCCGCAGCTATGGGAAAGGTCAAGGTAACCGCGCCACTCCCCTCTCCCGAAGCTGGATGATAAGCTACGAGTCGCACCTGCTGCCCTGTGGGCGTGTAGGGCTGGCTCAGTTTGCCCGGACTAGCTGAGACGCTCTGCGCCGAGATCGTCACAGCAGAGCTTATGAGTATGAGGAGTGACAGGATCAGGCTTCTAGTCTTCATGTGGCGTGCTACTATATATAATGTATCCAAGGGACCAGCTACTTGCGTCCACAGATTGTCTTGTAGTCGCAGTACTTACAGACGTCCAGTACTTTCGTTTGGTCAAACTTTAGGGCTACCAGTTCGTTTAAGTAATGTGTGACAAGCTTCTTAAGTTCGTCTAGAGCTACAGTTTCCGCAAAGCTTATCGCCCCTTCATCTGCTGGGATAGCGGGCGCTAGCGAATAGAGT
Organism: uncultured Porphyromonas sp.; assembly: GCA_902465775.1. The sequence continues at coordinate 2,406 of CABQOJ010000179.1, forward strand.
GTAGGCTGTATTTCGCTAATCCCCTCCTCCGCTTGCTGCGCATAGAGCATCGCATAGAGACAGGACTGTAGTATGTAGCCTCCCAGCTTACAGTTGCTCGCCATCTTACGCCAAGCGTCAAGCGTATCTGTGTCTAGCACCTCCACTGTCTTAGGCTTTTTGATAGCTCCTGTCTTGTAGTCCACGATGCGATAGTCTTTTCCATTGATTATATCCACTCGGTCGGGCTGACCCGTGAGATGTATCGTATGATTCTGACCACTATCATCCGTCCACTCGAAGCAGCGGTTTGTCATCTTCGTCTCGCTAGCGAGCAGTTGGAGCGAATGACCAGCTTGGAGCAAGCGCTTGTCTATCTCTATAGCCTTGCTAATGTACCGCTCTAGGTCTGTCAGGAGGATTTCGTCGGGGGCACTCTTGTCAGAGACGATCTTTTTATAGAGCTCTTGCAGCTTATCGCGGCTCACCGTGAGCTCCAGATCCGAGACTTCGCTCGTCTTTTTCAGCCCTTTGTAAAACCACTCCAGATAAGCGTGC
>CABQOJ010000180.1 GCA_902465775.1 uncultured Porphyromonas sp.
CTCCCAGCATGTGATTCGGATTGTAGAGCGAGATGCCGTCCATAAGGATCAAGTTTTGGTCTGGATCGCCACCACGCACGAAGAGTCCCGACGAACCCTCCGTACCGCTCTGTACGCCGGGTAGCAGTTGTAGTGCCTTGATCACATCCTGCTCGCCAAAGAAAGCTGGCAGTCGCTTGATCTCGCTCGCCGATATGTGTTGCGCGCCGATCGTAGCCGTCTCGACACCCGAGGGGTTCGGACTTCCCACCACGACCACTTCGCCGAGTAGCTGACCCTCGATGAGCGAAGCCGAGAGGGTCGTATCGGACGAGAGGTGTAGACGTATCGTGTCGCTCTGATAGCCGACGTAGGAAAACTGCAGGTGCACCTCTCCCGCCGGGAGCGTCAGCGAGTAGTGGCCGAACTCATTCGTTACGGCACCCGTGCGACTGTTGAGCTCCATCACATTGGCAGCGATCAGCGTCTCGCCACTCTGCGCATCATGCACGAAGCCATTGATCGTGAACTTGCGCTGCGCTTGCTTTTGTGCTTGCCCGCTCAGTGGCGTGGCGAGCATCATCAGAAGGAGAGCGAGAAGCCCTACTGCAAAGTCATATCGACGTAAATAGGTCATAAGTAGATTGCTATACGTTGCTAAACGGGTACTAAGCGGACGTTTAACGAGCGATCACCGAGAGTCAGTTCACACCCCAATCCCGTGGTTAACGGCTACAAAGATACTGAATTAGAGATTAGAGGCTAGAGATTAGAGATTAGGGATGAGAAGTTTGGGATTAGATGTCCGATTCACTCCGACAGCTCCGACTACCTCTGATAGCTCCGATCACCGCCAACTACCTCCGATCTCTTTCCCCCGTGGAAATTCTCAAACCTCCAGTGAGCAAACGAGATTTTCCCACGGAGGGCCGAAATAAAAGTTCGGAAGAATGAAATGAAACTTCGGAAGAATCAAATGAAACTTCGGAGGAATTTGTCAGCTCCTCCGTTTAGCTTTCATTTTCCTCCCTATGAAAATGGATTTTCACCCGTATGAAAATATCGGCATCTCTGAGGAAGTGAGAGATACTTCTACCCTATGCTCCAATATGGCACACCCTGCGATGTACCTTTGCACTGAGTTCAACAAATCAGACGAAGAACTATGGATATAAATGACTTACTAAAGAAGCAGCTGGACGAGGCTGCTTGGAGAGAACTCGCAGAGGAGTTCCCCTGGACATTAGACACCCTCAAGAAGTATAGTAGGAAGCTAGACTGGGATATCGTCTCTAACAACACCGAGATCCTATGGACGCCCGAGATGCTCGAGGAGTTCAAGAATTGGATAACCTGGACGAAGCTCTCTCAGACAGAGTGCGACACCATTCTAACAGTAGCGTGCTTGGAGCGGTTTGCAGACTACTGGGACTGGGATAAATTATCCGGAAACGACTCCCTACCACTGGACTATGATACGATAGATCGCTTCATCGACAAGTGGAACTGGGCCGGGCTGATAGACCACAGTAGCTGGAGGGATAAAGACCTTGGGGCATCGCATCTGTACAGCTACGAATTCCTAGAGCGCTATGCTAGCCGAATCCCCGCAGATGCGCTGGAAGAGTCTCAGCTATGGTACGCCATCAAGGAGCAGCGCAAGAAAGCACTACGTCGCCAAATCGCCTGCGGAGAGGTGTAGGGACGTTAGAAATTAGATTTTAGATGCTAGAAGTTAGAGGCTAAAGCTTTAGCCTTTAAGTTTCAAAAAAAGCAGCCCACGCCCGCCACGCTCTTGTATGTTTCGGTAAAAGGTTGTACCTTAGTGGCGCAGAAGGGGAGATTTCTTCTCTCTGTCACATGAAACATACGAAGCGATTGTGCTGATCTCGAAGTCGGGAACGTAGGAAATTCAAGACTTGATCGGAGAGTAGGCATAGTGGTTTCCACGCAAAGGGCGTGGGCTGCTATCAACGTATCTCTGAATCAGGGTATCCTACGACCTCCGACTTAGAACGTAGTACAGCAGTACCACGCTTCTTTCGTTTCATTGAACTCATCGAATAGACGTCAAAACGTAGGACATGTGCTCTCCCTACAACCACAGAGAGCCACTAAACAAAGAACAAAAATATGTACGCAACAAAGCTGTTTGCAAACATTGATGCTCTAAAAAAGAGCGGAGAAGCCCTCCCGAAGGCTCTTTTCTTGAGCCCCATCCCTTCAGACGTGATCGAACTCCACCAAAAGCGTCTTGGGATACAGTTGCAGCCAGATGAAAAGCCTCTTCTGGCAGTCAACAAAAAGATTATAGGCACCGTGGGTGGCTACGGCTGGACGGGCATCTTGCTTACAGACAAGAACCTCTACTACAGGCTCCTGAAGGATTCTGAATTTAGCAGTATTATCCCTATAAACAATAAGGGAAGCATACCTGTGGAGCAACTCTCTTCACTGCAAATCGGGAATCACGATACTTGCCGTGGAAAGGCTTACATAGGACATCAGCTTCTAGTAAATGGCAATGTTTTAGGACTACTCAGAATGGGCGGGGGACTTCTGTTTGATGACAAGCTTATGGATATCCTCAGTGGACTATTTGAAGATGAAAACGACTCCTATATGTAGGGCAACTAAAACCAAACAATATATCAGTATGAAAAAGAAACTTCTTATCCTACCCTTACTTCTCCTGTCAGCGCTTTTCTCAAGCTGCTCGATGGATGACCCCACAGAAGATGAATCAATCATCAACTTTGTCAAGCTCACCTCGGCATATTACGAGGCTCTCGGTGGCGAGATTATGCTCGCTGCTATGGATGTTGACATGGATCTCACGAGCTACATTGAAAATGCGCTTGATGTCTTTGAGGATGCAGATGGCACTATCAGAGGAGCCTTTTACAAAGGCAACGATGTCACAAGCGACTATGAAAGAGAGGAGCTGGACG
>CABQOJ010000181.1 GCA_902465775.1 uncultured Porphyromonas sp.
AATATCAGTATGGTCTCACGCTCAAGGTGCGAGACTACGAGTGCGACCTCCAGGGGGTGGTCAACAATAGCAACTATCAGTGCTACATGGAGCACACGCGTCATGAGTTTTGGTTGGCGCTGGGCGATAGCTTTGCGGAGATGCACAAGCAGGGGCTGGATCTCTTCGTCTACAAGGTCTCGATCACCTATCATCGCTCGTTGCGTAGTGGAGACACCTTTCATACGGCACTGCGTGCGAGACGTGAGGGGGCTAAGCTCATCTTCGACCAAATCATCGTGCGCAGTGACGGCGTGAAGTGTGCTTCGGGTGTGGTCGAGGCGGTCGCTGTGCAGAATGGACGGACCACTCGTGGAGAGTGCTTCGATGGTATCATGGCTCGTGCGGAGGCTTATAGCGAAAGCCATCCGTATGACTTAACAATCCTCTCCTAATGGCTCTGCTCCTCTTCGTCCTCTACTTGCTCTCGGTCATCGGGGGTATAATGATCGTGCTCGGAGAGGAGCGTAGTGCGGTCTCTTCGATCCCGTGGATCCTGGTGGTCATCTTTCTCCCAGTCGTAGGGCTCTTACTATATATCATCTTTGGCTACTCACTGAGGCGTAAGCAGCTGATCGATGTGGCGGTGCGAAAGGCTCTCTCGGACGCGACTACAGAGACGCAGTCCCTCCCTAGCACGGATGTGGCGGAGGAGGCAGATCATACGCTGCAGTCGCTCTCCTCGCTGATAGAGCGTGTGAGCGATACGCCCCTGACGACTGCTTATGAGCTGACGCACTATGACGATAGTCGGGCGTGGCTCTCAGCTTGTCGTGAAGCGATCTCACGAGCTGAGCGCTATATTTACATTGAGCTGTATCGTATTGAGGAGGGACCGTGGCTAGATGTTTTACTAGATCTACTCGCAGAGCGCATTCAAGAGGGAGTGTCGCTCTACTGGCTCTACGATGACGTAGGGTCACGCAACCTGAGCCGTCGCTACCGCAAGCGTATGGCGCAGTTGGGCGGACAGGTGGCTGCCTTTCTTCCCGTACGCTTTAGGCTGTTGACGAGCCGTGTGAACTATCGCAACCATCGTAACCTCGTGGTGGTGGACGGAGCCGTGGGCTTTACAGGAGGGAACATTCTTCTCTCGGAGCTCTCGCATCTGCGTGAGGGACTCTTTCCGCTAGCGACGACTCATCTGCGCATAAGCGGGCCAGCGGTACGACAGCTGGAGTACAGCTTTGCGCTGGACTGGTACGTGGCGACACAGCAACTACTCTCGCCACAGCAGCTCCCCGCTATGCAGACAACGTCTACGCCTATCCAGCTACAGATCTTCCCGACGCACCCTACGGACGACTTCCCCTCGCTAGAGATGATCTTCACGCATGCCTTCCTACAGGCGCGTCGGTCGCTCTACATCGAGTCGCCTGTCCTGATCCCCACTTCTAGCATACAGCGAGCGCTCATCTCCACGGCGCTCTCAGGAGTACAGGTGCGGGTGATCCTGCCTCGTCGTGGTCGTAGTCGACTGGCGCCTAAGGCTTCGCACGCATTCTTTACCGACTTGCTGCGGGCTGGCGTGGAGATATACTATTACGATGGCTTGCGTGAAGCAACCTATGCGGTGGTCGATGGGGAGAGCGTGCTGACGGGCACGCCGTATCTGGACTTTAGAAGCTTTGAGTACAACTTTGATCTGACCACCATCGTCTACTCTTCGGAGGTCGCGCGACAGTTTGTCGATAGCTTTGAGGAGGCTCGCTCGCTATGTCATAAAGTCTCCTTGCGACGTAACAGACTCTGGCGACGTATCGTCCATGGGGTGATGCGTCTGCTCACGCCGTTGCTATAAGATCGCAGATTGCGCTACTAAAGGGCGTAGATCCAGGCTCCTGCGAAGCTATCGGATAGCGCAGAGATCGTGCGACGCAGCTCGCCTGCACGCTCCTCGGAGGAGCGAATGCCAGCGATGACGAGACAGCGAGAGGACTCCTCTACAATCTGCAGAGAGACGCCCTCAGTCTGAGCTGGGTTGGTGCTAACCTCTTGGATAAACCGCTCTGCACGCTTAGGTCCTTTGAAGACGCCTACGACGACTGCGTGGCTACCTTGCTGCAGCGCCTCGTCATGTGTGATCAGTAGAGCGTGAGAGGCGGGAGCTTCCGAAGCTTGTTCTGGTGTAGCAGAGACGATCTCTGCTTGTTCTGTTGCCTTGTTGGATTGCGTGGCTGTTGTCTCGCTACCCGACAAGGCTTGCTTTTGCTCTGTCGTCACCACGCTCGCCTCATCGAGCCAACCGTAAGGCACGAAGCCCGCACTGTAGCGGTCAGGGTGACTGTCCGAGCTAATGGGGAGTAGGCACAGAAGGCATATAGCACCTGCTGCAGCCCAATTGGTGGCGGTCCGATTGATACGGATCGTCCAGTACTTCCGGTCACCCTTCGCCTCGCTGGCCGGCTCGGCAGTGGCATGAGCGGAGGGTGCAACGGCAGGAAGCAAGCAACTCTGCGGATAGAGCCCGTAAGAGTGTATTGACCTGAGCCCTTGACGCTCCTGCACTGGGGTAAAGAGTAGCTCGCCACTCTCCTGTAGCGTGATGGTGCCGAGGTTGGAGCCGATAGTCAGAGAGCCCGACTGGTATAGCTGGTGCCTGATGACGGTCACGTCGGAGTCTACCACGAGACGCGCTCTGCGTACGGAGAGCCCTAGGGTACGAGCGTAGCAACTGTCCAGGATGCCGTCACGCTCGACGAGAGAGGCGTTGAAGGAGATGCGCTGCCCTGCTGGCGTGATGATATTGAGATCCTGGTCATAGAGTGGAGGCGTTTGCTCCACGATGAAGGCTCCTATCGTGGGGAGTACGACGCAGTCGTGCAGTAGTAGAGCTTGCTCTAAGATATCTCCGATGC
>CABQOJ010000182.1 GCA_902465775.1 uncultured Porphyromonas sp.
CGATCAAGATGCCTGCGACTAGCAATGTGCTACAGTACCACACGGCCGACGGGACTGTCCTATCCATACGCCCCTCAGGTACGGAGCCTAAGATCAAGTACTACATTGGGGTCACCTACAAGCGTGGCTCTGACCCTGCCTGCAACAATCCCGAGCAACTACTCCGTGATCGTATCCAGGCGATACGTGAGCAGCTAAGTATCTAAGAGCAGGTACACATTATATATGGTTACAGACGACATCTACTGGCTCATCTCTGAGCATCAGATCGCCCAAGCGGTCAAGCTACTAGGCGAGCAGATGCAGTCTCACGTGCGTATTCCTGTGGAGCAGCGCGACCGCTACCACTCGGCAAAGCGTATCCTAGAGACGATGCTACAATACCTAGAGTCTCCGATACAAGACCCTGAGCTGGTGACGAACTACAGCTACCTGCTCAGGACGCTCTACGAGGTGACCGATGCGCTACGAGATACGGAGTGGGTGGCTCAGTCGCCTCAATACGAGAAGCAATCAAACTACTACGCTCTACTGCTAGACAATGGAGGACTCGCAATGGTTGTCGAGCAACTGACGCTCCAGTCGAACCTCGCGACGGTTGACCGACCACGCTACGACGAACTGGTCAAGCGCCTCACGATGGGGCTCCTCTATACACAGGAGTGGAGCGACGAGGTGGGCACCGCGCTGGATCAGCTAGACGACTACATACAGCAGGCAGCTCTCACGGCTGTCACCCTAGCCTTGCTACGCTCGTGGCACTGGGGCAAGCTCTGCTGGCTACTCGCTAAGCTGATGGAGACACGGGGCGAACAGACGATGGTGCGCATTCGTGCTGTCGTCGGGGTGCTCCTCGTCGGCGAACTATACAGTAGCCGTCTGGCACTCTACGAGGAGCAGCTCCCCTACAAGCCTCAGCAGATCGGCGAGGCGATTACCCTCGAGGAGTACGACATGATCTGGAGCCACCGCCTCCGCATGAAGTACACGCCACAAGTTGTGGAGTATGTGCAGAAGCTCTTCGGACGCTTCAACAGTCCAGAGTTTCAGCAGCGCTTTCAGGAGATCATCTCTTCGACGGGCGACAGTGAGGAGCCAGCCACCTTCGAGAGTGTCTTCGGGGATGAGGAGGAGCTCCTCCCCCTCGTGGGCGATGTGCAGGAGGGCTACGAAGCGCTGAAGCGTCTCGTGGCTCGTGGTTTCGATGTCAACGCTTTTGCAACTAGCTCGCTCCTGCAGGGGCCTTTCTTTGAAGATGAGGCGCATTGGTTAGTTCCCTTTGACCTGCAGCACAGTTCGCTGGGAGCCGTGATGGCTCAGTTTAGCAATGAGTATCAGCTCGGCGAGGATCAGATCATGACGCTACTGCGTGAGTCCATCTTCCAGCAAGTAGACATAGACTTCTACGGCTCCATCTTTAGGATTAGCCAACTGCCTGGACAGGTGCTACAAGGCATCTCTCAGGGCGTCCTAGCTATGGAAAACGTGATCAACCGCACCCCTTACATCCGTCCTCAGGAGCGACGAACGCTGGAGGCGGACGACTATACGAAAGCGCTACAAGGGTACATCTGCCAGCTGGCACGCATCTTCACCTTTATTGAAGCAAAGGTAGCTGCTAAGACACCCTTCATGATGCACTTTGGCCAGCCCAATCCCTTTGCACAGGCGCAATCGGAGCAACTCTGCGACAAGCATCTCGACCTATTGCGCGCCTACTGCGTCCAGACGAAAGAGTATGCGGGCGAGCAGGCTGCTATACAGTTTCAGCTGGGACGCACCTCAGAGCCTGAGGCTCGTGCTCAGCTTATGTACCGCCTTGCGCAGACCTACTACGAGGAGCAGAAGTACATGCAGGCTTACTTCGTCATGCAGCAGATCCCTCCGCAACTACTCTCGGGAGACACGAGCCCGCTCTTTATCGCGCAGATCCTCTACCGCATGGAGCAGCCGATGCTCGCCATCTCACTACTAGAGCAGGTGCGACAGCAGGCAGATCCAGAGAAGCCTTCGCTCGCTATCTCACGACTACTCGGAGTGCTCTATGTAAAGCTCCGCATCTACGACAAGGCGCTCCCGCTGCTCTTGCAGTGCGAGTTTGAGGACGAGCACCCCGACACGCTCTATCCGCTCATCGCTTGGTGCCTCATGATGACACAGCGCTGGGAGGAGGCAAAGGCTTACGCCAGTCGCCCCGTCACCTCGTACGATCAGCTCGATAAAGACTCTCTGGAGCTTCAATACAAAGAGTTTGTACCCCTACTGCCCGCTCTCTTTACGCTCATCGGCGGAGATCTGCAAGGCACCCTGCAAGCTCTGGGCAAGCTCCTCGCATCGGCTGACGAACAGCAACAGAAGCGGTTAATCTCCGCCTACGGGGAGTGCATGTACGACCTGAGGCAGCTAGGCGTACCGAGCCATCTTCTGGAGTTGATACAGACCTGGCTCCATCAGCGCATCAATACTTTCTAAGTTTATTCACACAGACCAAATACACACCTCTATTCATGACAAACATTCATCAGTTCGACTTCTCCGGTCTCCGTGCTCTCGTGCGTGTAGACTTCAACGTACCCTTTGACGACGAGGGGCAGATCACCGATGACACCCGTATGCGTGCCGCCCTGCCTACACTACGAAAGATCCTATCCGATGGCGGGAGCGTCATCATCGCCACGCACCTCGGCCGCCCCAAGGGTCGTGACCCCAAGCTCTCTACAGCGCTCATCGTGCCCCACCTCAAGGAGCTCATACACGTACCCGTCATCCACTGCCCCGTGAGCCGTGGTGCACAGGCGCAGGAGATGGCTCAGGCACTTCAGCCGGGCGAAATACTCGTATTGGAAAACGTACGCTTCGAGGAGGAGGAAGAAGGCAAGCTCCGCAATGCTGACC
>CABQOJ010000183.1 GCA_902465775.1 uncultured Porphyromonas sp.
TCTCGAAGGGAACCTCCTTCTCATTGGCCTTGTCGTAGTACGTTGCTGTGATCGTGCCACCCTCCTCAGGATCAGCTGCAAAGGTGACCGTGTACTCCTTGGCAGGAGCTGTGCTCTTGAAGTGAGCTACGACATTGAGATCTCCAGAGAGCTCGGTAGCGTACTGCCCTTCGTTGGTATAGTCCACGGGAGCGTCGACACCATTGACCGTAAACTTCTCGAACTTATAGCCTTCCTTTGCCTCAGCGGTGAAGGTTAGAGACTTCCCTTCAGGGAGCTTCGTGCCAGGCTCTATAGAGCGTTTCATGAAACCTTCCCAGTAAGTCGCCTTGATCGTACCTCCCTCGACGGGATCGGCGGAGAAGTTAACGGTATACTTCTTAGCTTCCTTCTTGAAGAAGAGCTGTACCTCGGTATCCTCCTCTAGGGTCATCGTCAGCGTAGTCTTCTGACCAGCCAAGATATCTGTCGTGCCATCGACGAGCCACTTATCCACTTCGTAGCCAGTCGCTGGTGTGGCTGTGAAGGTAACGCTCGAACCACGAGCTACCTTGCTACCGCTATCGACTGAAATGGCATCGCCACCGCCTGCTGGTGTGACAGCGACGGCAATCTGACCACCCTCACCTGTAGCGACACTGTACTTCAGCGTCACCTCATTGGGCTTAGTCGTGAAGACCACCTTCACATCAAGGGCTCCATCGACCTTATGCACATACACCCTAGGATCGCTAGGCATCTCAATGGCGGTTCCATTGACGAGCCACTTCTCGACCTTGTAGTCTGCCTCCGGCTTAGCGGTGAAGGTGACCCAGATACCAGCTGCGAACTCAGCGCCCGAATTGAAGGCGACCTCATCATCGATATCACTGTCGTAGTACGTAGCTGTGACCGTACCAGCCCCGGCAGGCTCAGAGGCAAAGGTCACCGCGTACTTCTCAGCGGGAGCTGTACTCTTGAAGTGTGCTACGACACTCGTCTCACCTGTAATCTCAGTAATAGAAAGCTTCTCTGCGGCGGTGATGGATCCAGGAGTGTCTGCACCATTAACGGTCCACTTCTCGAATTCATAGCCATCGTTTGCCGTAGCCTCAAAGTCCAAGGGGGCACCCGCTGCTACAGATGATCCAGAGGCAATCTCCTTATAGGTTGCCGTATTGGTCGCCTTGATGGTGCCACCCTCGACAGGATCAGCGACAAAGGTCACGACATACTCCTGGGGAGTTGCGGTCGACACGAAGTTAGCCACGATGGTGTTTGGCTTACTAGGATCCATCTTGTAGGAGAACTTTGTCTTTCCAACCTTGTCGGTAGCGCCATTGATTGTCCAGTCGCGTAGCTCAGCGTTTTCACCTGGCGTTGCAACGAAGCGCACATAAGCACCCTCGAGTACCTTATCTCCGCTAGTAAGTACCTTACCACTACTATTCTTTACTACTATAGTGCCAGGACCATTGACGGAGAAGGTGACTGGGAGCATCGCTAGCTCCTTGAAGTAAGCCTTGAAGGTGACATCCTCTGTTACGACGTAGCCCCGGATTTTATCAGTCGTATACTCGTCGCTACGTACACCGTTCACCTCCCAGTAGTCAAATTTGTACTTATTCTTGTCACAGTAGGCATAGACATTGATCAGCTTTCCCTCTTCTACAGCAGAACCTGAAGCAATATCGCCATAGGTGTCATAGTCCTTGATCGCCACATAGTTCTTTTCACTAGCAGGTTCAGCGGAGACGATGACGGTGTGTGTCGCTGTCTGACCAGCCGTCTGCTTGAAGTAGACCACGACGGTCATGTCTGCGTCAATAGTCTTGGAGCACTCGCTCTTACCAGCTGCGCTAGCATCTGGCGTGCCGTTGAACTCCCACTTCTCGACCTCGTAGCCTTCGTTAGGGGTGGCCGTGAAGTTGACGTACTCTCCATTCTTCACCGTCTCACCAGATCCTAGAGAGACTGGAGGATCTTCATACGATGTTAGGTAGGAAGCCGTGACCGTACCTCCCTCGGCCGGCTGGGCAGAGAAGGTCACGGTGCGATCCTGACCATAGAGTCGTGGCACGGCTAGTGCCAAGAGACATAGTAAAATAGGTAATACTCTTTTCATAAGCTTGTAACTAGGTTTAGTGTATAAAATATCTCTTTGCTGATATGAGGACAGCTCCCGTAGGGTCCACACCCTCCCTCCACCTTACTGCACGACGGCAGGTCGCAACGTAGTCAAAATGGGAACGGAAACGTGAGGAGTCGCTGAAGCCCTCCTACTACAAGGGCGAAGTTAAGCAATCTTTCCCTAAAAAGCAACACCCCACTTCAGACTTTACGCGCCCCGATGCGGGCAATACGGAGATCTGACCCAATTACTGGACGACACCTTCGCAGAGACTTCACTAAGCCAACGAACCAGCGGGCGTGGGGACTGCCCAGCTGCCCCACGAAAAGTTTACCCCGAATATAGCAGCTGACAGGCCGACGATCAGGGATCTCATCGGAGGAGAGAGCTGACGCACGATACAAGACGAGTTCACCTACCTCTCTATGTAGGAAATCGGAAATGCCTCGCTAGAGATCTTTCAATATCCAGTGAGGCGCGAAAAAATCCCTCGGACTTACGATCCCATTCTTCCGAAGTTTCAGTTCATTCTTCCGAAGTTTTATTTTGCCCCTCGGTGGAGACGCTCGGTCGAGCGTCCGTCCCCGTTACAGCAAGACGTGTAACGGTTGTAGGGACGCTCGGTCGAGCGTCCGTCCCCGTTAAAACCACGACGCCGTAACCTTTGATACAACGGACGCTCGACCGAGCGTCCCTACAGCCGTTACACGTCGGATGGTTCGACAACGGACGCACGACCGTGCGTCCCTACAACCGTTACTCGTCCGATAGCTCCGA
>CABQOJ010000184.1 GCA_902465775.1 uncultured Porphyromonas sp.
CTGCGCAGGCGGTGGCACAGGCCCTCAAGCGTCTCGGTCGTGACTGTACGTTGGTTAGTAGAGATCCGCAAGCTCCACATATCCTCTCCTATAGTGACTTGACGCCTGAGCTGATAGCGGACAAGTGGATCATCATCAATGCGACCCCTGTCGGCATGGGGGCTCTTACTATGGAGCGCCCGCAGATCCCCTATGAGGCGATCACGCCACAGCATCTCTGCATGGATCTGATCTACAATCCCGAGGAGACGCGCTTCCTCAAGGCTTGTCGTGAGCAGGGAGCGACGACGATCAATGGGCTGAAGATGCTCCTCGTCCAGGCTCGCTACGCCTGGCATATTTGGAACCGTCAGGCGTAGAGACTACGCCATATCGTCCGCCTCGTCGGAGGTGGTGCATAGAGGATCGCTTTCTCCCGAAGAACTCCCCAAATAGCTCCGAGGAAAAGGCCCATTTCCTCGGAAGAATGAAAAATTTCTTCGGAAGAATGAAATGGCGCTTCGGAAGAATGAAATGGAACTTCCGAAGTATTCCTCTGTCTCTCAGTGGAAAATGAAAAATCTCCACGAAGGAATTCGCAGATTCCCACGTGGAGACTTAGATGAGCTTACTTTATATTTGTGCGTCAGCCTCAGTAGTCGTAGCTTCCTCAGCTTGGCTCTCTTTCTCTAGTTCGTGCTGGTACTCATCTTCGCGGATATGCCTCGTGATCCCTATGCAGGCTCCGATAGCCATCGAGGTGGCGAGGAGCGAAGAGCCACCACGACTGATGAGCGGTAGCGTCTGACCCGTATTGGGCGAGATACCCGTGACGACGCACATATGTATGATCGCCTGCGTCGTGTACATGATACCGACACCAAGCAGGAAGATGCGTTGCCAGTCGCGTTGCGTTCGGGACGCCCAGCGAGAGAGCTTGAAGAAGAGCAAGATGTAGAGTAGGGGCACCCAGATCATACCGATGAAGCCTGTCTCCTCGATGATGATCGCATAGATAAAGTCGGAGTAAGCCTCGGGGAGGATGTCTCGCTCCACACTATTGCCTGGGAAGACGCCCGTACCATTGCTCCGTGCGATGGCGATCCGTGCATGCTGCTCCTGAAAGTTGTCCTCGTCAATGACAAACTTGCTGGAGTCCGACTTAGCGGTGAAGTCTTCGATACGTCCCTTCCAGCGTGCGGTACTACTGTTTTGCTTGATGACACTGTCGGGGAGTAATAAGAGGCAGGCCAGGAGTAGTATGATGATCCCCAGCCCTACGCCACCGATCGTGAGCAAGCTCTTGGAGAGTCCCGTCTGTACGAGCCCGATGCAGAGGATGAAAGCGACGAGGATGAGACCCATGGAGAGACTCTCCTTGGCAACGAAGACCAGCCCGATAGCGGTGATGCCACAAAAGATGTAGAAGCGCCGATTGAGACTGCCCAACTGACGTATAGAGAGGACAACAGAGGCGAGACAGATGACGCCAACTTTGTAGAACTCGGAGAATTGGAATCCGAAGAGCGTACGCTTTGCCTCATTGGTCTCCGTACCTATGAAAGGGGTCGCAATGACGGCTAGAAGCATCAAGACAAAGAAGATCATCCCGCCAAAGCGTAACCAGAAGTTGCTCAGCCGAGAGCAAAACCACGCTGCAAGGACAGACACGATGATGTGCTTGAGATGGCCCGTGAAGGGCGCATACAGGCTCTCCCCACGGTAAGCTAGTGTACTGGTGGCGCTATAGATGAAGAGTAGCGACGTGGCCAAGAAGGCGAAGTAGAGAAACCACAACGAGCGGTCGCCTGTGATGCGTGGCTTGCGTGGTGTAGACTCTACCTTGGGAGCTTCTTCCTGTGAGGTCTCTTCGGACGCTCCTTCGCTTTCGCCATGCTGATCCGTCTCACGGGGAGAGAGGTCGAAGATGTCCGAAGGGGTGGTCTCTTGGCTCGTATTGTATTCGTCTTGTGGTATCATAGTGTGTCGGATAGGCTAGAGCGAACGGTCGGTGTCAGGCTGTTGCTGAGCGATGGCGAGCACCTCCGCTCTGAACTGATCGCCACGATCCTCATAGCAGGTGAAGAGGTCAAAGCTAGCGCAGGCTGGCGACAGCAACACGGTGTCTCCTGCCTGGGCCATCTGGCGTGCGACGGCGATAGCGTCACGCATCGAGGTAACCTCCTCGTGGCGTGGTATGACGCTGTCGAAGCTGCGGTGGAGCTTGGCCGAGTCGGTCGTCATATAGATCAGTCCGACCACCTTTTCCTTGACCAGATCCATCAGATCGTTGTAGTCATTGCCCTTGTCGGTACCTCCTAGTATGAGAATCGTCGGCTTGCGCATACTCTCTAGGGCGTACCAAGTGCTATTGATATTGGTCGCCTTGGAGTCGTTGATGTAGTCTACGCCATCGATGCTGGCGATATACTCTAGGCGGTGGGGTACATTGGTAAAGGTCTCCAGCGAAGCTCGTATGACCTCAGGCTTGACGCCTAAGGCTTGCGCAGCGCAACCGACGGCCAGGGCGTTCTGCACGTTGTGCTTGCCCGATAGAGCTAGAGCGCTCTCTGGCATCTCAACGGCTGGTCCCTGAAGGGTAAAGCGTAGCTTCCCATCGTGACTAGAAGCCACGACCGCTTCGTCTGCAGAGCCTTCGGTGGAGAAGAAGATTCGTCGTCCCGCTCCCATGCCTGGCTCCTTGAGTAGGCGCTGTGTCCAGTCGTCTTCGATCCAAGAGATGAAGTAGTCGGTGGGCTGTTGGTTTTGCGTGATGCGCATCTTGGCCCGTGCGTATAGCTCCATCTTATGGTCGTAGCGATCTAGATGGTCGGGCGTGATATTGAGCAGGATGGCTATGTGCGCTCTGAACTGGTACATATGATCCAGCTGGAA
>CABQOJ010000185.1 GCA_902465775.1 uncultured Porphyromonas sp.
GTGCGCAGTGGTAGCTTACCACGATAAGATGTATCTCTGTCTGCCACGCTTACTATTAAGTCCTAATCCTCAGGGAGAGCGTCTATGCGCCTATCCCCTACTCTCACAAACGTACCAGACCTTATATATATTGTACTGAGCGCCCTACGGCGTGACCAACTGCAAGATCTCAGGCGGGAGCAGGATACCACGCATCGAGAGGCTCTTGAGCCACCCCTCATAGTCAGTCTCTAGGAGTGTCTCAGCCACCTCTCGGAGCATCGCCAGCTCCGCATCCGTGTAGCTCTCTATAGGACGATGCGCCAGTACGTCCAGCTCCTCGTCATCGTAGTAGACGATTCGGGGGGCGCGTCTTATCACTCTCTCAGCTTCGGAGCAAGAGTCCGTACAGCTGGCACAAGCGGTCGCATCATCAGCACAGCGATTCGTGTCGGACTCGTCTGAGAGAGACTTTCTCAGTTCACGTTCCACCTCACCAAGGGCAGAGCCTAGAGCAGTCTCCCCAGTCGTCTGCGAGCTTTGCTGTGAAGCGTCCTCCGCGCCACGAGCCTTCTGTCGCTCCGACCAGCGAACGAGCAGATGCACGATCAGTCCTATCGCTATGGATAGAAAAAAGATCTCTAGAGCCTCCATCGCTCAGCGTCAGAAGCCCCTAGCAGGTGGGTAGCACCATCTTGTCGATCCGCTCCTTGTGACGACCACCCTCAAAGGGGGTGTCAAGGAACGCGTGCAGACAGCGCTCAGCCTTTGCAGTCTCTATGAAGCGTGCCGGCATGACCAGCACATTAGCGTCATTGTGCGCCCGGATGAGCTTAGCAATATCCTCGTTCCAAGCGAGCCCAGCACGGATGACGTTGTACTTATTGAGCGTCATAGCCATGCCATTGCCCGTACCGCAGATAGCGATACCACGATCTACCGTTCCCATCTGTATGGCAAAAGCAAGCTGGTGCGCATAGTCTGGATAGTCACAGCGCTCCTCCGAATGAGTACCGTAGTCGACACACTCGATCTGCATGGCTGCGAGCCACTCCTTGACCTGCTCTTTGAGCTGATAGCCAGCGTGGTCTGAGCAAATACCTAGTTTCATAAGACTATTTCTCTATATCGTTTGGATTAATCCTCATCCTTCATAGGAGACTCAGGAAGCACGAAGTCCACAAAGCAAAGGCCTGCCAGTGCCGTACCGTAGCGCTTGGTCACCGTGATACCCTCCGTGATGAAGTTGAGCTCACCGAGGTAGTACTGGCTGTATGTGTTCTGGTGCAGATCATTGATGACACGTATCAGACGAGACTCCAGCTCCTCGATACGGTAGCGACCGCTCACCTCGCAGACGAGGCCTCCAGCCTTCTCGTCGAAGTTCTCATCCTTGTACATCCACGCGTAGACGACACCAGCACTGACGAACTCATCTTGGATACCGTGCGAGACAGACATGATCGTCTTGAGCTCTGAGCCAAAGGGCGGCATATCCACCTCATCTGGCGATACGAGCCGAGCCGTAGCTGGCAGGACGGAGGAGTAGACCATTATATTATAGTCGGCGATACCCGCATCGTAGAGTGCCATGTGGTAGGAGCCAGCATGCTTCTCGAGGTCAGACTCACCGCTTCCTTTGGTCGTGAAGAATGTATTGGGGATCAAGTTCCCGTAGTACTTGTTGCTCATCGTGATAGTTATTTATGAGTTAGGGAATATCTAATTTGCGTGGGCAAATATACGAAAGTAAGGGGACATAGGCCGAGCTGGCGCATTATAACGGCTAATTCCTGTTTTGAGAGGCTGAGGGAGAAGCTACATTTTGACTGCATATCTCACACAGTCATTATGATCATAGACTACACAACTGTTTCTTATTGATGCATCTGTTCTTCCAACCATCCTTTCAAAACAACAGCATGGTTATATTTCTCGTTTTTTGCGCCATACAGCAGGGTCACGTTATGGTCGTGCAACTTCTGCACACACAAATCTTTAAACTCCTGTGACGCTGAGTTCTCGGACAATTCCTGTCTGTATCTCTGTTTGAACTCATCATACCTTTCAGGAGTATGGGAAAACCATCTTCGAAGTTCATTTGATGGAGCGATCTCCTTAGCCCATAGATCAATTTCAGCATTTTCCTTTTTCATCCCTCGTGGCCATAATTTGTCCACAAGAATACGAAAACCATCTGCTTCAACTGGAGTTTCATAGATTCGCTTGTATCTCAATTCATTCATCATGTCTTGTCTCCTTTTTAAGGTGAATTCTCTCGTGGTTAGAGACAAATGTACGAATAAGTCATCATAATACGGCTCTATAACCGCACTCAGCGACTTCTACATCTCCGCTGATTCCAATCTCTCCCGAGGAAATCGGAAAGCGCCACGGAGCAAACGAAATTTCCCCACGGAGGGCCGAAATAAAAGTTCGGAAGAATGAAATGAAACTTCGGAAGAAGCAAATCAAAGTTCCGAAGAATTTGTTCGTTCCTCACTGGATGATCCCCAATCTCCACCGAGGAATTGTCCGATTTCCTTGATAGTAGCATCAACGAACTCATTCTAGATCGTGCACCACCCCGCATTTGATGATTGAATCTACGGGGGATATACGTCTTATAATCTGACAAAAATATGTACATTTGCCAGTGGCCACTAGCCCTAAGGGGTAGTCATAAAGTCTTGGCTAGACTAATATAAATTCACTTTAAACAATCAGTGAAATATGAGCGAATTCATACATAACACACCGGATGAGCGCAAGGAGATGCTCAAAGAGATACTCCTGCGCTTACATCAAGGAGAGCAACCCGAAGCTCTCAAGCGACAGCTCTCCACACTCCTCCACGCTATCCCTTACCAAGAGGTCGTCGCTGTCGAGGAGG
>CABQOJ010000186.1 GCA_902465775.1 uncultured Porphyromonas sp.
GACGAGATGCAGAGGCGCTGGGAGCAGGACGAGCAGTTGCTCCGCACGCTCTACAATATAGTTGAGACAGATCCCTCCTACAGCACTCTACCTGAGGATGTCTCTACGCTCTCTATGCAGGAGCAGTGTGACTTTTGGGGTAATCTACTCAAGCAACTCTTTCGCACAGCGGAGCTCAATGAGCATCTTGCGGCAAACTCGTTTTACTGGGCCGATGCGACCGCTATCTGCGAGCGCCTAGAGGTCGAGGAGATGCCTACAGTGGATCAGGTGGAGGCGACGGTAGAGCGTCTCAAGGGATCGGACGACTATCGTGTCATCCCCTTCACCAATCAGCCTGTGGTGACGATACAAGACTTTGCACTGAAGACTTTGCGCCGTGGTGCTAAGGATGGCTTAGAGCTACCAGGCGACCTGCTACCTATGTTTCACAGTGATCGGGATCGTCTCTATGCGCATCAGCTACTCTCGGAGACGCTCCTACATCGTGAGGAGTATGACGCCATGCTGACGCCACGACTAGATAACTGGGAGCAGGATCGTGTGGCGCTCGTCGATATGATCCTGATGGAGATGGCTGTGGCGGAGGCTCTCAGCTGCCCTGACATAGCGCTCGTCGTGACGATCAATGAGTACATCGAACTGGCCAAGGTGTACGACAACTCTAAGAGTGCCTCCTTTATCAATGCCGTGCTAGACAGGCTCTTTACAGACCTGAAGAGCGAGGGCAAGCTCCTAAAGTAAAGCTTACTTCTACCTAATCCTACGATCATGCAAGTAAGAGGTATGCGTCTGAAACCGAAGATCATGTACATCTTTATGGTGAGGTCCTTCTTGCCTCTCCTACTGATGACCATCTTGATCTGCTGGTTTGTCGTCTTGATGCAGTTCCTCTGGCAGCATATTGACGACTTGGTCGGCAAGGGTATGGATGTGGGGGTGCTGCTGGAGGTGATCTTCTACGCAGGGCTCTATGTCTTGCCTACGGCTGTACCGCTGGGAGTCTTGCTGGCGTCGCTGATGACTTTCGGCAATCTAGGCGAGCGACTGGAGCTCCTCGCGATGAAGTCCGCGGGAGTGCCTCTGAGCAAGATCATGAAACCACTCGTGATCCTCGTGACCTGCATCGCTCTGGGGCTCTTCGTCTATCTAGATAGAGGCGTGCAGAAGGCTAGTGTGCGAGTTTATCAGATACTCTTCTCGGCACGCTATGCGCGTCCAGAGCTGGAGATACCGCAGGGCATCTTCTTCAACGGTATAGATGGCTACAGTATCTACGTAGGGAAGAAAGATGTGGCTACGAGTACCCTACACAATGTGATGATCTATGACTTCTCCGAGCAGCGCGCACCGCGTATCATCCTAGCCGATACGGGACGCTTGCTGATGGACGACAGTAAGCTTTACCTTATTATGTCGCTTCGGAGTGGGGAGAGTTTCGAGCAGCTTAGTAGTCAGACGACGCTGATCCCAGGCAGTCAAGCTTCGGATGAGCGTCCCGCCTCTTACATCAAGGAGCACTTTGCGGAGAAGGTGATCTTCATCCCCTTTGATGCCAACTTTGAGATGATGGGCGATGACTACCTCAAGTCTCAGTTCGTCGGCAAGAACCTTCGAGAGCTTATTAACTACAGCGATAGTACCCGCTTGGTGACAGATAGTGTGGGTCGTCAGGTGGGGAGCAACGTACTCTTTGATATACATACCAAGCTTCAGCCACCTGCGCGAGCAGATATTGGCATGACGATGCCAGGCGCTAACCTGCAAGCTGCAGCTTGGCTAAAGCAGGATCAGCTCTCGCATCTACCCTTTGCCACAGTCTCCGCTCGTCGGCTGGACCATGACGAGCTGCTGGTGTCTGGGTATAGCGACGCCTCGCCAACACACTACACACTGGACACGCTGATGGATAGAGCCTCCGATCAGGATAAGTTGCTAGGCTACAAGCAGGCCCTAGAGTGGCTCGAGAGTCTCTCTTCGTCGGTGCAGATAGCGGACACCTACTACGCTGATGCTGCCTCGGACTACCGTGTCAATGCGCAGGAGATGCACCGCAAGTTCACCTTCCCCGTGGCTTGTCTGCTCTTCTTCTTCGTGGGTGCTCCGCTAGGAGCCATCGTACGCAAGGGAGGCGTGGGTACGCCGATGGTCTTGGCAGTGCTAATCTTCATTGTCTACTACGTCATCGACACCTTTGGTCTGAAGATGATCAATAGCGGACAGATCCCCGTATGGGCGGGCATGTGGCTATCGAGTGCCGTGATCCTACCGCTGGGAGCTTTCCTCACTTACAAGGCTTCGCGAGACTCAGCTACGCTCAATGCCGATGCCTACGTGGTCTTCTTCCGTCGCATCTTCCACCCGAACTACGCAAGACAGCTGGAGTACAAGGAGATTATCATGGAGCCAGCCTCCTCTGAGGAGGTGCTACGTGAGATAAGCCAGCTACAACGTCAGATGGACGCTCTGCGCGGTATGACTTATGCGCGGAGTAAGGGACTAAGACTAGACTGCTTGCCCGACTTTGCTAAGGCTTACCAGCAGCTTTACGAGCAGCTAGAGCAGACTGTCGAGACGCTCCACAACTATCCCGACAAGTATGTCTTCGCACAGCTTCTGAGCCTACCTATGCTGGGTAAGACCTTTTCAAATACCCTTTGGCAAAATAGGTTATGTGTCTGGATTTGCATACCTTTGTTACCAGTCTCCTTGCTGGTGATGCTATACCTAGCGGTGGCTCTGCGACGCAACGAGAGACAACTGAGGCAGATGCCTCCTATACTGAACCATATTGTCAAGCAGATCGAGTCACAGACTGCGTGATCTGCTCCTTATA
>CABQOJ010000187.1 GCA_902465775.1 uncultured Porphyromonas sp.
CAGACATTATCAAGCTGGGGCTCAATAATGAGGTGCGGGTCATTCGCTAGTAAAAGGTTGGTCAAAAGCGACTAAACGATCCTTTAGTGGCTCCTAATCGCTACCCCATCTATGAGCAAGAAGTCTCGACAAGCTACAGTACGTCTGCGCTACATCGTCTCTGACCTTGTGGCGGTACTGCTGGCGACGACACTCTTCAACGTGGTGCGCTACGTGGTCGAGGATCAGAGTGCAACCTTTGGCGAGCTGTCGCTCTTCCTCTTCAACACGAAGATGTACTGGGTGACGCTCGTGGTGGTGCTCTTCTGGATGGGCTTCCTGACGCTCTCGGGATACTATAATAAGGTATTGGCGAAGAGCCGCATCGACGAATTTTTCCTGACGGCTGGGAGTGTCTTCGTGGGGGTTGTCATCGAGTACCTCTTCCTCGTGGTGGACGATGTGATCGATGGGCGCAGTGCGCATCTGCTTCTCTTTGCGCTACTCTACCTGACGCACTTCCTCCTCATCTATGCGGGTCGTCTGACGATTACATTGCAGCAGATCCGGTATGACCGGACGCCAGAGCATTGGCCACAGATCCTGCTCATCGGTACGCCTGAGGTGATAGACAAGTTGCAGGCGGTGCGTATGGAGATGCACTACCACGCTGTGGCTGAGCTCCCCTTCGGCTCTGAGCCGATCACGCTAGAGCAGGTGCAGGGGATACTGGAGGAGCAACCGATCGAGGCGATCTATATGGTGGCCAATGAGGCGGACACGCTACGAGCTACGCATCTGCTCTATGAGCTGTACCGCTGCAAGCTACCGATCAAAATATACCTAGAGGGGGTCATGGGTGTACGCTCCTCGCTACAAGCGCGTACGCTCCGTGGGCTACCGCTGCACGATGTGACGCAGACGCAGATGAGCGAGATGGAGCGCAATGTGAAGTGGCTCTTCGACCGTCTCTTCTCGTTAATCTTGCTACTGCTTCTGTCGCCTCTCTTTGCGGTGCTAGCCATCTTGGTTCGGCGCTCTTCGGAGGGTCCCGTCTTTTACCGTCAGGAGCGTGTGGGGCGTGGTGGCAAGCCTTTTTGGATCTATAAGTTTCGCACGATGTATACGGACGCAGAGGCTGCGGGTCCCCAGCTGAGCCACAAAGGGGACAAGCGGGTCACGCCACTGGGAGCCAAGCTACGCAAGTACAGACTAGACGAGCTGCCCCAGTTTTACAATGTATTGCGAGGCGATATGTCTATCGTAGGGCCTCGTCCTGAACGCACTTACTACATCAAGCAGATCCTCGAGCTGGCACCCTACTACTACCTACTACACCAGCTACGCCCGGGCATCACATCGTGGGGAATGGTGCGGTACGGCTATGCCTCGACGGTTGATGAGATGGTCGAGCGACTCTACTACGACTGGCTCTACTACGAGCATATGTCGATCAAACTCGACCTAGCGGTGCTGCTCTGCACGGTGGGCACTATTATCAAGGGAAAAGGAAAGTAACACGGCTGCGATGACGACTACGACTACACGCATATCACTACTACAACGCTTCATCCTATGGCGCGAGGCTCACATCAGTGAGCGCATCTTCGTACTGATCTTATCTTTTATCATCGGTATCTTGACCGCCCTGGCTGCCTTTGCGCTCAAACAATTGATCGGCACGATACAGCATCTCCTGATGCCCGCCATACGTCAGGCTAATGTATGGTACCTGATCCTGCCACCTATTGGCGTCCTGCTGACGGCGGGCGTGGTCAAGCTCTTCATCCGTGACGACATAAGCCACGGTGTGACGAAGGTGCTGGGCGCTATGTCACAGCGCAAGAGTCGTATCAAGCCGCACAATACCTGGTCGTCGCTCCTAGCCAGTTCGATCACCATCGGCTTCGGTGGCTCGGTCGGTGCCGAGTCGCCTATCGTGATGACGGGAGCCGCCATCGGAAGCAATACGGGACGACTCTTCAAGCTGGAGCAGCGTCAACTGATGCTTCTCGTGGGGTGCGGTGCTGCGGGAGCTATTGCTGGTATCTTTAAGGCACCCATTGCGGGCTTGGTCTTTGTGGTGGAGGTGCTACTCCTCGACCTGACGCTGAGCAGCGTGCTCCCGCTACTGATTAGCTCGGTCACATCGGCTACGATGGCTTACCTGCTGACGGGACAGCAGGCGATGTTCTCTTTTTATCAAAACGACCCCTTTACGGCGGAGCGCATTCCCTACGTAATCCTGCTCGGTATCGCCTGTGGCTTCACTTCGCTCTACTTCTCCAAGGTGATGTTTGCCCTGGAGAGTTGGCTCAAGAGACGCAGCAACTTCCTCAAGCGTTACGGAATCTCGATGCTTATCCTCAGTGTGGCTATCTTCCTCTTTCCTCCGCTCTTTGGCG
Source organism: uncultured Porphyromonas sp. (assembly GCA_902465775.1). Next base: position 2,385 of record CABQOJ010000187.1, read on the forward strand.
AGGGCTACAGCACGCTCAGCGACCTGATGGCGGGACAGTACAGCTCCGTGACGGACAATAGTATCTTCGCCTCCTTCGGGAGTAATTACTGGGTCATCTTCGCTTTCCTCCTCTGCACGATGCTGGTCAAGGTCCTTGCCTCCGTAGCGACCAATAGCGGTGGCGGGTGTGGCGGACTCTTTGCGCCTAGCCTCTTCGTGGGGGGCTTGTGTGGCTTTGTCTTTGCCTATGCGCTAAACTTCTTCCCCTTTATTGAGGTCTACCTACCGCAAAAGAACTTTGTCCTCATGGGCATGGCGGGCGTGATGGCGGGTGTGATGCACGCTCCGCTGACGGGAACTTTCCTCATCGCCGAGCTGACGGGTGGCTACAATCTGCTCCTGCCACTCATGCTGGTCGCTATCTGCTCCTATGGGACGATCCGCA
>CABQOJ010000188.1 GCA_902465775.1 uncultured Porphyromonas sp.
AGATCTGTGCTATCGGCGTGCACACCTCTCGCTATGTGACGATGCACGGCTTCGCGCTCAATGTCAATACCGACCTAAGCTACTTCCAGCTCATCAATCCGTGTGGCTTTACCGACAAAGGGGTCACCTCAATGGAGCAAGAGATAGGGCGAGGGAAGGTTTACTTTCCGCTAGTCAAGCATCAGCTGGAGGGGCTCTTTCGCAAACACTTCACGCACCTTATGTACCACCTACCTAACGACGACTCCTTATGAAATGGCTTAGACCCAACGACAGTTCGGCAAACTACCAAGATAGACGCGGACGCATCTCTGGCAGAGGGCTAGCCCTCGGAGGTGGCATCGGCGGTATCGTCATCGTCCTCGCCAGTCTCTTCTTCGGCGTAGACCTATCGGGACTGATGCAGGTGGCAAACAATGTCTTGCCTGGCTCACAAACGGAGCAGGTAGACCCTTCGCGCGTCAACGAAAACGAAGAGTTCAAGGTCTTCACGCTACGCGTCTTCAACAGCTGCAACGATGTGTGGACAGATCTCTTCAATTCCGAATTACAACGCTCCTATGCGTCACCGACACTGGTGACCTTCACCGATCAGGTGCAGAGTCGTTGCGGCGGAGCCACCAGCGAGGTAGGACCCTTCTACTGTCCGGCCGACCAGACAGTCTACATTGACTTAGACTTCTTCAATCTACTCGCCTCTCGCTTCAAAGCACCAGGAGACCTAGCCATGGCTTACGTCACCGCTCACGAGGTAGGGCATCACGTGCAGAACCTCCTCGGTATCTCCGACAAGCTACACCAACAGCAAGGACGTGTCTCGCAGGAAGCGTACAACCGCGCCAGTGTGCAACTGGAGCTACAGGCCGACTACCTAGCCGGTGTGTGGGCTTACCACGCACAGCGACTCGGCATCATACTCATCGAGCCTGGAGACCTTGAGGATGCGCTCACAGCCGCCAACGCTATCGGCGATGATACTTTGCAAAAAGAGGCGCAGGGCTACGCCGTCCCAGACTCATTCACACACGGTACCTCAGCACAGCGCATGCAAGCCTTTCGCTCTGGCTTTGAGTCGGGCAGCTTGGATGGCGCGAGCCGTTACCGCTTGTAAGCAACAACCAATTCTATAGCAGATCTCAAATGAACCAGAAGATAAAAGTACTCGTCGTAGGCTACGGACACGTAGGCAAGCAGGTCGTAACCACTGTACGCACCGCTCCCGACATGGAGCTGGTCGGTGTAGTCCGTCGCTCCAAGAATGATCCTCAAAGTCAAGTATTGACCGCTCATGGCATCGCCGTTTACGGAGAGGAGGAAGCCCTGCCCAAGGCAGATGTCGCCATCTTAGCTGTACCGACACGCTCCGTACCCGACTACGCCAAGCGTTACCTCGCTCAAGGCCTTTGCACCGTGGATAGCTTCGACATCCACACCCAGATAACTACGCTACGCCACGACTTGATGGCGGTAGCTCAGGAACACCAAGCAGTCTCCATCATCAGCGCTGGCTGGGATCCCGGAAGCGACTCGATCGTCCGTACCTTGATGCAGGCGATGGCTCCCGAGGGAATCACCTACACAGACTTTGGGCCAGGCATGAGCATGGGACACTCCGTAGCGGCACGTGCCATAGCTGGTGTCCGAGCTGCGCTCTCTATGACCCTACCCATAGGTTATGGACAGCACCGCAGACAGGTCTATGTAGAGCTAGAGGCTGGAGCCAATGAAGAGCAGGTACGCCAAGCGATCCTCGCCGATGATTACTTCGCTCATGACGAAACGATCGTCACCTTCGTCCCATCTGTCGCAGCTCTAGAAGACGTAGGCCATGGCGTGCATATGATGCGCAAAGGGGTCTCGGGCGTAACGCACAACCAGCGTCTCACCTTCGAGATGCAGATCAACAACCCCGCTCTGACCGCCCAGATGATGGTCGCCTCGGCTCGTGCTACACAGCGCCTCACCCCAGGAGCCTACACGCTCCCCGAGGTGCCAGTCATAGACCTACTCGCTGGCGACCGCTCTGACTGGATCGCCCAACTAGTCTAATCTCTAACTTCTAAGGTCTAACCTCTAAACTCTACTCGCCATGTCCAGCACACTACCCCTACTATCCATCACATGGGACGTCAGCCCCGCCATCTTTACCATCGGCACCTTTGAGTTGCGCTGGTACGCCATACTCTTTGCCGTAGGGCTCTTCGTCTTCGGTCCGTGGATCGTGCATCGCATTTGGCGGAAAGAAGGCTTGCCTGAGCCATGGTTTGACAAGCTCTTTTGGTACGTAGCCATCGGTACGATCGTAGGCGCTCGACTAGGGCACTGTCTCTTTTACGATCCCCTATACTACCTCGCCAATCCCGTTGAAATCCTGAAGACCTGGGAGGGCGGACTAGCGAGCCACGGTGGAGTGATCGGTCTCATCATCGTCATGTGGATCTACGCACGCAAGGTATCGCACAAACCAATCCTCTGGGGCATGGATCGCCTCTGCGTACCCATAGGTCTCGTGGCAGCCATGATACGTCTCGGCAATCTGATGAACAGCGAGATCTTCGGCTACCCTACCGATGTTGCCTGGGGCTTTCGCTTCGTACGCTCCGCCGAGTGGCAGACCCTAGCTGGTGGTATGCCTTGCCACCCGACAGCCATCTACGAGGCGCTCGCCTACTTGCTCGTCTTCGCCATCTGCATGTGGCTCTATTGGCGTCGCAATGCTGGCTACAAGTATCACGGGCTCATCGTCGGGACGCTCCTCACGCTC
>CABQOJ010000189.1 GCA_902465775.1 uncultured Porphyromonas sp.
GGATGCCAGTCGTGTTGCGGTCTAGTCGACCGATGGGGTAGATGCGCTCGGTGCAGGCGTTGTGCACGAGATCCATGACGGTGCGCCGACCCTCGGGATCGGTGAGCGTGGTGACGCAGTTCTTCGGTTTGTTGAGTAGTACGTAGACCTTTGCCTCTAGAGAGAGGGGCTTGTCATCGACCATCACTTGGTCGGTCGGTAGTACCTGCGAGCCAAGCTCGGAGACTACGATGCCGTTGACCTTGACACGTCCAGCTGCGATGTACTGGTCTGCCGTACGACGTGAGCATAGCCCAGAGTTGGAGAGGAACTTGTTGAGTCGTATCGGTTCGCCCGCCTCAACTAGTGGAGAGGCGTAGCGCACTGGCTCGACAGGAGCCTTAGGTGTGCGGGGCTTAGACTCGCCCTTGCGCTGCTTGTTAGGACGCTGACCAGCGCTCTTGCGAGGAGCTGAGGAGCGCTTGTTCTTGCGGTCGGTTGAGTCAGCCGAGGCTTCTCTCTTACGACGTGGCGACGAGGTGCGAGCCTCTCCGCTATTGGCTTTAGAGCGGTTGCCCTTGCCTCGCTGCTTCGCGTATGGGTATATGACAGGGTCATCCTGATTGCCATCACCTACTAAAGAAACGGATTTCGTCACTTTGTGAAGACTCCGTTCTCCTGTATGCTGCTCGTCAAAGTCAAGTCTGCGCTCCAAAGCTTTCTCAGCATTGATGTCGCGGGGCTTGACCATCTCGGAGGCATCTATGTTACGATGAGTCACCGTGGCACCAGCCTCGCCACTAACCTTGACACGGATCAAGGATTCGCTGGAAGCGGGTCGCGCTATGCGTTGACGTCTTCGCTTGCCCGTAGATGCGGACGATGGCACCTCGGCAGATGAATCAGCAGAGGTGCTCGCCTTGTGCTGTGCCTCTGATGTAGGATTGCTGTCTATAGACATGAAGCTGTTTAATGACTACACAACAAGTTCGGACTGTTGCGTAGTATGTTCTGTATCAATGGGTCTCTGTCGCTGGTCAAAACAGTGTCAGCAGGCTCTTCTTCGGATCTCACGAACGGTGGATCTTACTAACTGACTTAGCTGAGACAAAGGTACTAATTTATTAGCAGACTAAAGCCCCCAGAGCTGACGCATTATAGCGGACGAGTGCATCTACGTCTCTATGGCAGAAATCGGGAGGTGGAGGGAATCGGGAAATTCATCCGTAGATATTTTGAACTATCGAGCGAGGAAACGAAAAACTCTTCCGAACTTTCATTTCACTCTTCCGAAGTTTCATTTCATTCTTCCGAAGTTTTATTTCGGCCCTCCGTGGAGAATTTTCGTTTCTTCGTGAGCTATTGGGAAATTCCTCGGGAGATGTTGGACTTAGCGAAGATGTATGAGTATCGATAGCGCTATGAAGCCAGTCTCAATCCATATATCCCAGACTTGTTGTCAAGCGTAGTTAGTGTATAATCCGTCTGCCCTGCTAAAGCCCTACGTAGTTGTGCGGGGTGATCTGACGGAGCTCCGCCTTGACCTCCTCGGCAACTTCAAGCGTATCGATGAAGTGAGCGATCGTCTCTTGGCTTATCTCCTCGCCCGTACGGGTCAGAGCCTTGAGCGTCTCGTAGGGATGCGGATAACCCTCACGGCGGAGGATCGTCTGGATAGCCTCGGCGACGACAGCCCAGTTGCAGTCGAGGTCATGAGCGATGCGCTCGGGGTGAATAACCAGCTTGCCGAGTCCCTTGGAGAGACTGCTAAAAGCGATCATCGTGTAGCCCATCGGGACGAGCTGATTGCGGATCACCGTCGAGTCGGTTAGATCACGCTGCAGACGAGAGATAGGGAGCTTGGAGGCTAGATGCAGAGCCATCGCATTAGCTAGTCCGAGATTGCCCTCGGCATTCTCAAAATCAATGGGATTGACCTTGTGAGGCATGGCACTGGAGCCAACCTCTCCCGCCTTGATCTTCTGCCCGAAGTAACTCATAGAGATGTAGCTCCAGAAGTCTCGAGCGAGGTCGATGAGGATTGTGTTGATACGCGCCATCGCCTCAAAGAGAGCGGCGAGATTGTCGTAGTTGGAGATCTGCGTCGTGTACTGCTCACGCTCCAGACCTAGTGATGTGAGGAAGCTGTTGCCAAAAGCAACCCAGTCAATCGCTGGATAGGCGACATGATGCGCATTGAAGTTGCCTGTGGCTCCGCCAAACTTGCCCGTGATGGGCACCTGCTCCAAAGCTTTCGTTTGCTGCTCCAGGCGATAGACGAAGACCATGATCTCTTTGCCCAGACGTGTCGGGCTAGCGGGCTGACCATGCGTACGAGCCAGCATAGCGACATCGTGCCACTCATTGGCGAGCTGACGAAGCTGCTCGATGAGCTTCTGAAGGGTAGGGAGGTAAACCTCGTGTAGCGACTCACGAAGCATGAGCGGGAAGGCGGTATTGTTGACATCTTGCGAAGTTAGTCCGAAGTGGACATACTCCTCTATCTCCTCTAGTCCCAGCTGAGGAAGGTGACGCTTGATGTAGTACTCGACAGCCTTGACATCATGATTGGTCGTAGCCTCTATATCCTTGACCTCCTGCGCAGCCTCTGTGGACCACTCCTTGTAGAGCTGTCGTAGAGCCTGTTGCTTAGGCTCAGTGATGGCTTTGCTTAGTGCGGGTATCGCTTGGGTGAGTGCTATGAGGTACTCCACCTCGATGCGTACACGATAGCGGATGAGCGCCGACTCGGAGCTGTAAGCTGCTAGGGGAGCCGTCTTGCTCG
>CABQOJ010000190.1 GCA_902465775.1 uncultured Porphyromonas sp.
CGAAGCCGAATCCCGAAAGCAACACAGCGATTCGCCTTTATGCAACAGTCTCATATTAGAGAACTCTGATCTAGTGGCGTAGCTTACGCTAGCACCACAGTCATTCATCCAGGCTCTCCTGAGACTACCTCATAAGTCTCAATAATATCTAAGAGAGGGTCGCTACGTATCATCTACGTGGCGACCCTCTCTGCTTATATGCTTGCGATGATTGACTCTTGGCATGGACGGGAATAGAGGTCTAGCCGTTCTGACGATGCGTGCCCCTACACAGGGGATACACGTATGAGTTACTTAGTCTAGCGCGTTACTGCTGGAGGCGCACCTGCTGCACCCCTTTGATGCTCTGTAGTTGTGCCTGCAAGGCAAATAGCGTTTGGCGCTCCCCCTCTCTAAAGGTAAAGGTGCCGTGCCAAAGCCCCCCGTCGAGCTGTTGTTCCTCGTTGAGCAACGTACACTCGTCCGCTTGATGTAGCGTAGAGATGACGCGTCCTATTGTGACCGCATCGTGGAGCGCCGTCACATAGAGCGTCGCAACCACCGCAGAGCTCTCCATGCCCCGCCAACGAGCTGGCAAGACACGGTCTCCGTGACGGCCTAAGATGTCAATAGCATTCGGGCAACTACGAGTATGTATCTTCAGTCCCGACTTAGAGGGGTAGGCAAAGATCTCATCGCCCATCTTAGGGTTGCAGCAATTGGCCAGCGTGTACTCCAGCCCCTTGAAGTCTGCCGTGGAGACCACAATCTCTCGTCCGTCGGGAGCTTCTGGCGCCTTGATCGCCGTCGGTGTCGGAGCTACGCGCCTACTCTCGGCAGCGCGCGCATCCGCCTCAGCACTAAGCGCAGCGTACTGGTCGAGGAAGTTAGGCACATTGACCCGTTCCTCGGAGAGATCTATGAAGAAGTCCATATTTCCCTTATACCCCATCTTGCGTAGGAGGGAGGTGAAGATAGACTCTTGGTAGACGAGGTGTCTATTCTTAAAGCGTCTCTCGAGGAGCTCCTTACCCGCTTGCAGTCCGCTCTCTTGCTGGTCACGTATCGCTTGGCGGATCTTGTTCTTCGCCTTGCGGGTAGTAACCGACTGGAGCCAGTCTATGGAGGGTCGCTGGTTCTTTGCCGTGGTAATGTTGACCACATCGCCATTCTTCAGCTTATCTCTCAGCTTAGCGCGCTTGCCATTGACCTGCGCACTCTGCGCCATCAGCCCCACATTGGAGTGTATGGCAAAGGCGAAGTCCAGGACAGTGGCGCCCTTCGGCAGGCGAATCATCTGCCCCGTCGGAGTAAAGACGAAGATATCTCTTGACTCAACTCGGAGGGAGAGCTGCGCATTCGCCTTCTCCTTATCACCCGCCAAGTCCTCGATCACCTGACGCATACTGGTGAGCTGCGAGTCTAGACTAGCTTCTCCCGAGACGCCCTTGTAGCGCCAGTGCGCAGCCATGCCACTCTCGGCGATGCGGTCCATACGCGTGGTGCGGATCTGGATCTCTACGCTCTTGCCCTCAGGTCCCTGCACCGTAATCTGTAGAGACTCATAGCCGTTTGCCTTAGGCTGCGAGATCCAGTCGCGGAGACGCTTCGTATTGGGCGTGTAGAGGTCCGTCACGATTGAGTAGACGAGCCAGCACGCCTCGTACTCCTCATCGGGCGGTGCGTCAATGATGATGCGCATGGCGGAGAGGTCGTGGATCTCTTCGAAAGCGACCCCCTTGTTGCGCATCTTGTTCATGATAGAGGTAAAAGTTTTGCTCCTCGACTTAATCGTGTAGGGCCAGCGAAGGGGAAGTTCCTCGAGACGCTTCTGGATAGGAGCAACAAAAGCATCCATATAAGCTTGTCTCGCTACGATGGTCTGCCCCATCAGCTCTTTGATCTCGTAGTAATGCTTAGGATCGGTGTACTTAAAGATCAAGTCCTCCATCTGGCTCTTGATCTTGTAAAGCCCTAGGCGGTGAGCTGTCGGCACGAAGAGTACCTGCGCAACCTGAGCTAGCAGTACCCTACGACTCTCGTCCATGCGCTCCTTGGCATAGATGAGCTTATTGAGACACTCGACGAGTAGTATCAAGACGACACGTATGTCCTCGGCGATGGTCAGGAGAAACTCCTCTCCCTGATCAGCCTGACGAAGGTCGTAGCGATGGTACAGTTCATGCGTCTGTGCCAGACGCTCTATGAGAGGGAGTGTGCCAGGCGGGCACAGCGCCTCAACCTCTTGAGCTGTGACAGCTCCTCGGATGTACGGAGGCTCCAGTAGGACCGCCGATATCGAGACTACTCCCAGCCCTATCTCGTCGCAGAGTAGCTGAGCCATCTCAGCTTGCTCCATAAAGGTCTCCCGATCGTCCTCCTCTTCGTTAGCTCCATACTGTCCCTCACGGATCAGTCGCTCGAGTAGCTCCCGATAAGGCGTCACGTAGCTCGCCACCCCCAACTGATCTGCTGTCCGTAGGAGGTAGCGCATGAGCTCGTGATCATCTCTGTGATGGGTCGGCATGGATTTAGAGATTAGAGGTTAGAGATTAGACTTTAGAAGTTAGAGGTTAGAAGGGAGAGAAGTTTGTGAGACTAGGAAGACTAGAACCTCTAAGGTCTAATCTCTAATTTCTAATCTCTAACTTCTAACCTCTAATCTCTAATTCTACAGCTCGTCTAGCTCGTCTAGTCCGGCGACGACATAGGGGCGGACCATATCTCGTGGCTTGTAGACCTCATCGTTCCACTCGATGATGTCTAGAT
>CABQOJ010000191.1 GCA_902465775.1 uncultured Porphyromonas sp.
GCCTTTCTCCCTCACAGCAGGAGGATCCTGACCTTTACGTACACATCAACGAGATACGCCCTGACGGTATCGTCGTCACGGGTGCCAAGGCTCACCAGACAGGCTCGGTCAATTCACACGAGCACCTGATCATGCCAACCTGCTCGATGCGTGAGGAGGATGCGGACTACGCCGTTTCCTTTGCTATCCCTAGTGACGCTGAGGGCGTTACCATCATCTACGGTCGCCAGTCTTGCGACACACGCAAGATGGAGGAGGGCGCAGACATTGATCTAGGTAACTCAACCTTCGGAGGTCATGAGACGCTCTTCATCATGGATCACGTCTTCGTACCTATGGAGCGTGTCTTCATGTGCCGTGAGTACCAGTTCTCCAACATGCTCGTCGAGCGCTTCGCTGGCTATCACCGTCAGTCTTATGGTGGCTGTAAGGTAGGTGTGGGCGATGTCCTCATTGGTGCTGCTGCTTTGGCTGCTGACTACAATGGCGTACCTAAGGCTTCGCACATCAAGGACAAGCTGATTGAGATGGTTCACCTCAATGAGACGCTCTACGCTTGTGGTATCGCTTGCTCGGCTGAGGGCAAGAAGACGAAGTCGGGCAACTATCTGATCGATATGCTCCTCGCAAACGTATGTAAGCAGAATGTAACCCGCTATCCTTACGAGATAACTCGTCTCGCGGAGGACATAGCTGGCGGTCTAATGGTTACGATGCCTAGCCAAGCTGACCTGAAGCACGAGGAGGTCGGGCCACTCGTACGTAAGTACCTTGCTGGTGCTAAGGGCACGGACACGGTGAATCGTATGCGCATCTTACGTCTGATCGAGAACCTCACACTCGGTACCGCTGCCGTAGGCTACCGCACGGAAAGCCTACACGGTGCTGGCTCGCCACAGGCTCAGCGCATTATGATCTCGCGTCAGTGTAATATGGAGGCAAAGAAGGAGCTGGCTCGTCAGATAGCTCATATCGACACCTCTCTGGATAAGCCTCAGGGCAAGTAGTCCTAGCCGATTATGACAGATCTATCCTCTAGGGTAGACGAGATTACTACCATCATCAGTAACTATGTACGTCCCCAGCTCCTAGCTCACGGGGGCGACATAGCTCTGCTGAGAGTAACTGGCGAAGAGGTTTTCGTCAAGGTCTCGGGGAGTTGTCAGGCCTGCCCCTCGCTGAGTAGTACGATCCAAGAGGTCGTGCAGGAGACTCTGCGTAGCGAACTCGCTCTCCCCACCCTAACAGTAACTGTAGACGACAGCGTTAGCGACGAGCTCATCGCCGAGGCGCTCCGGATCATACGAAAGTGAGGGCTCTTGGCGCTTAGCTTTTAGCTAGAGTCACTAGAACCACTCTAACCTCTAATTTCTAATCTCTAACCTCTAATCTCTCTATATGTCTATCCCATTTAGCAGTATTACTCCCGACGAAGCGGTCTCTCACATACAGGACGGCGACTTCGTCGTCCTATCTCATGCGGCTGCTGTGCCGCAAGCCTGCGTCGCTGCCTTAGCGCGAAACTATGAGCGCTTCCACAACGTACGCATCTTCCACATGGTCACTCTCGGCGAAAGCCCCTACACAGCACCAGAGATGGAGGGACACTTCAGACTTGTGACCAACTTCGTCGGAGCCAACACGCGCCCAGCCGTCGATGAGCAGCGCGCTGACTTCGTCCCCTCCTACTTCTACGAGGTTCCCTCGATGATGCAGCCAGGAGGGGTCTTTCATCCAGACGTTGCCATCGTGCAGCTCTCCTACCCTAACGAAGAGGGCTACTGTAGCTTCGGCACCTCCTGTGACTATAGTAAGCCCGCTGCAGAGCAAGCGCGAGTCGTCATCGGAGAGCTCAATAAGCAGATGCCATTCGTCGGTGGAGACAACCTCATACATATCTCGCAGCTCACGCATATCGTCGAGGCCGACTACCCACTCTACGCACTCGACCTGCCACGCATCGGAGAGGTCGAGGAGGCTATCGGGCGCAACTGCGCAGAGCTCATACAGGATGGCGACACGCTCCAGCTCGGCATCGGAGCAATCCCCGATGCTGTCCTGCTCTTCCTCAAGGATAAGAAGGACCTCGGCATCCACTCCGAGATGGTTTCCGACGGTGTCGTCAAGCTCATCAAGGCTAACACCATAACGGGCAAGCGCAAGACGCTACACCCCAACAAGGTGGTCGCTACCTTCCTCATGGGTACGCAAGAGCTCTACGACTTTGCGCACAATAACCCAACCATCGAGATGCGCCCCGTCAATTACGTCAACGATCCGCGCATCATCGCCCAAAACGACCACCTCGTGAGCATCAATAGCTGTATCGAGGTGGATCTCATGGGACAGGTCGTCTCGGAGGCGATGGGCTTACGACAGTTCAGCGGTCCAGGCGGACAGGTAGACTTCGTGCGTGGTGCCGTCTGGTCTAAGGGAGGACGCAGCATCATCGCTATCCCCTCCACAGCTCGCCGAGGTACCGCCTCCCGCATCGTACCCCTACTCACAGAGGGCGCAGCCATCACCACCTCTCGCAATGACGTAGACTACATCGTCACCGAGTATGGCGTAGCGCACCTCAAGGGCAAGTCGCTCCGTGAGCGAGCCTTAGCACTGACTGCTATCGCTCATCCAAATTTCCGCCCCGAGCTAGAGGCGGAGTGCAAGAGAAGATTCAAACTATAACAATACATTCTTACTATGCAACTATTCAAGCTCAAGACGGTCATCGACCAGTTCGA
>CABQOJ010000192.1 GCA_902465775.1 uncultured Porphyromonas sp.
GGCTATCCAAAACGATGTACTTCAAAGCACTCCGCTCATTTCTAAATCGTTACCTATCCACACTTCTCCAAATGGTAACCTCTTACTTCTCAGCTAGATAGTCCGAAACCAAAAAATTGCGGAGGAACTGTTCGGTTACTCGGTAGGAAACTCTAGGTTCCTCCGCATGAGCGAGCGAAGCATTGGCACAAACGACAGCCCCCACGGGTCTCTAGTCGTAGAGAGCCGTGGGGGCTGTCATGATTTAGGGGCTAGTTAGGGGGTGGTTAGCGCCCGTTGAGCGATGAGTTAGGGATGGCTTAGCGGTCTGTGAGCTGTCTGGCCCGTTTTACTCCTCGGGGATGTAAATGACCTCGCCATTCTCCAGTTCGTAGGCGATGCCGACGCGCTTACCGCGGCGCTGATTGGAGGCGTCCTCGCTGTCTGTCGGGGTGTACCGCTCGATGGTGGAGCCTTTCTTGGAGATAATCTCCATATTGTCCTTGCCGGGGTTCTTGATGATGGTAAAGTCCTCCTGCGTGAGCATCTCGGTCATGCTAAACTTCGTGACCAGTGCCACCATCAGCGCCACGGCAAAGACCATCGCCACGTCAAAGAGGTTGCTCACGAGCGACGATGGATCGGTATCGTCGTGGCGTAGGGGGCGTCGCTTACTTCTTCGTCTCATCTTCAGCTTGAGTTAGGAGTTCGTCGATGTAGTCAATGTAGATGAGCTCTTGGTGGTGATAGCGGTGGAGCCTTTGCAAGGTTAGATAGCCGATGGCGGAGACGAAGAGTCCCAGCACGGTGGTCGCAAAGGCGACCTGCATATTGTACGCCATGGTCGCCATATCGCCACCGCTCAACCCGACGAGCGCTGGCCCCATTGGGATGAGGGTACCCATCAGTCCGAGGATCGGGCCGAACTTGGTCAAGACTTGCGGGTAGACGAGTCGCTTGTCAAGGCGTAGCTCATACTCGCCGATGAGTAGGCTACGCTCAGCAGCGGGAGCCGTGAGGAGCGAGCGCAGGAGCTCCTCAAAGAGGTCTAGCCGTGCTGTCTCTTGGCTTTCACCGCCCAGCTCTTGGCGCAGTCTGCCGAGTAGTGCGCTAGCGTCTTCACGCTGATGGGAGAAGTAGCGCTGCTGTAGTCGCTTGTAGCGCTGTGCCCGCTCGATGAGTCCGCCCAGCATGAGGAGGGCTAGGAGGAAGAGTAGGAGTAATCCAATGATCACCGGTATGAGGAGACCATTGGAGAGGAGAAACATAGTGTCTGAAATGAATTTCATAGTAATCTGTTGTGTGTAACTGTCTTATTTGCTTGAGCCTTTTGCCTTGGTGAGCATGGCTATATAGCCGATGAGCACGCCGCCTGCGAGGGTCGCGAGGAGGATGCACAGCTCTCTAGGCGAGGAGCTGTCTAGCTGGACCTCTGGTGCTTGGGTGCGCTCTGGGATGAGGATGTAGGCTATGACGCTACCCACGGCTAGTACCCCAGCTAAGAGCATGGCGAGCAGACGGAGGAACTCCCGATCACGTATCAGGCGAGGTGTCAGCTCGATGAGTAATAGGAGCACCACAGCAAAGGTTATGGTCACGGCCCAGTAATGGACCCCAGGCATGCTGTAGATGACGAAGCTCCTCAGGTAGCATAGCGCAGGTAGCATCAGTAGCGAGGGAAGCCATACGGCTATCTGGTGGCAGGCGGTCATGACCGCTACGACTAGTCCCTCCCGATGATAGATCGTACGCAGAGGTCGGCGCGCGGGTCGGTAGGTGACGACTGCCATCGTGAGCAGTAGCTCTAGCGAGACCATCATGGCGAGTGTGGAGAGCTGCTCCGCCTGACGTAGCATGGCATCGAGGGCTAGCTTGCTCACCCGCAGGGTCGCCTGATGGGTCGCCACCAAGCCTACGATATAGAGTACCGCATGTGCTAGTCGCACCCTACGATCAGATCGTACGGCTGTGGTGGTGAGCGCCACTAGGAGCGCAAAGATGGAAACGATGAGTAGCATCTCTTACTTCGTACGCTTCTTACGTCTGCTGTAAAGGAGAGAGAGCACCAGTATGAGGACGAGTACGACGCCTCCGATGATGACCACCTCGGTCGTGTAGAGATGATCCTGATCCTCTGCAGAGGCAGCGCCAGCGGCCTGCTTCTTGCCCTGGGCCTTGTCCGAGTCCTTCGAGAGTACCTGCTGCTTTTGGTCAGACTGTGAGGTCACCTTGAGCGCTTTGTCTAGGGCGGCGGTGTACTCTTGCTGCTGCTCGGGTGTGAGTTGATCTTGGATCATCTTACGCAGCTTAGCATTGTCACAAACCATACCGCTACAGCCAGCACCCGCCTTTGCTAGGCTCTCGGCATGGAGCCGAGCGATGGTCTGCTTTTGCTCAGCAGTCGCCTGCCAGTAGCCCTTGCGAATGGTCTCCATCATGGAGGCGGTGAGGTCTTGCAGGGCTGCGGGGTTGTTTCGCTCGAAGAAGTCGACCGTGCCGAGCTGGTGCTTGTCCACGACATACATATCGTAGAGAGCATCCCAAAGCTCCTTGTCAATGGCGGAGGGCTTCATAACGTTCCACGCATAGGTATTGCGGATGGTCTCGTCGATAGCATCTGCCGCTCCAGCGCCCTCTTTGAGCTGCTCACGTACATAAGTGGGGTTGAGGATGGTGGTGCGAGCTTCGATCCCGATCGCTTGCTTGATCTCCTGCGTCTTGACACGACGACGGTTGCGCAGATCGGTGAAGTAGC
>CABQOJ010000193.1 GCA_902465775.1 uncultured Porphyromonas sp.
TGAGCTAGCGGCTCGCCCTCATTTGAGATCATAGCGCGTGCGCTGATCTCCCTTTGGGCTAAAAACGTGGTGCAAAGATACGAAAAATATAGATACAGCAACAGACCCCACCGAGCGAATCTCGTCCACGTCTCTGATACGTTCCGATTCCTCGGAGGAATTTCTCCATAGCTCGCTGGATTTTCAAAAATCTCCACCGAGGCGAGAAATGAAACTTCGGAAGAAGCAAATGGAACTTCGGAAGAATGAAGTGAAAGTTCCGAAGAATTTTTCCGCTCTTCGCTGGACAATGAAAAATCCCCACTGAGGAATTGGAATTTACTCCGTGGTGGCTTGACACAACCCGTTGACTATGGTCCGTTAGCCCTGACCACATCCTGCTATAAAACAATCGGATGGTAACGAATCGCTCAGACTACTCCGAGATCTTCGGTACCACCCGACTGACTAACTATGTGACGCCGATTCGTGTTAGCTGGCGACTACCTGCCTGGCGCTCTGCTTACGTCTCTGATAGCGCTCGCACTGCTGACAAGTGTCGTAGCCGAGCAGGGTGCCGAGGATAAAGTCTTCCTCAGGCGAGAGCATCGTCAAGGACCGCCCTCTCACCATCTCAGAGATAATGGCGATACATAGCTCCTTGCCAAAGAAGAGATTGACACGCGGTGACACACTAGAGATCTCCTCCAGATGGTAAGCTATGCCAGCACGCTCCAAGCGTCTCATCAGGAGAGGTGCCACCTCCCTGCTTACAGTGCAGAGAAACAGAGGACGTATTCCTTTCTGAAACTCGTAAACCTTGTCACTCAGCATCACCCACTCGGTCGACATACACACTTAACTAACAGAAAAAAAAGAATTATGAAAGAGGTTCGCTTGTGCGCGTTATGCCTTCTTGATAGCTTGTACCCAAGTGTCGAGACGATCGTCTGTCTCGTCACTCTCGTTGTCTTCGTCTAGACAGCAGCCGATGAGCTGACCGTCCTCCTCACAGCGTGTAGCATCGTAGCTATAGCCATCAGCGGGGATCTGCCCGATGAGGGTAGCACCAGCAGCTTTGACCTGCTCTGCGATCTCTGCCATAGCATCACAGAAGGTGTCAGAGTAGCTACTTGAGTCACCACAGCCGAAGACGGCAAACTGCTTGCCTGATAGATCCTGCTTAGCGAGCTTGGGTAGGAAGCCCTCCCAGTCGTCCTGCAGGTCGCCATAGCCCCATGTAGAGGAGCCGAGGATGAGGAGGTCGTACTCCAGAGCAGACTCTGGCGTAGCATTAGCTACGTTGTGTACGTCTGCTGCGTCAATTCCTAGTAGCTGGGCAACCTTGTCTGCGATGCCCTCAACGTGCCCCGTAGAGGAGCCGAAGTATAGTCCAGTTTTCTTCATTTGCTTTGAAACGTTATGTTGGTATTTCTATTTGCAAAGATAGGAGCTATCTTTGCACCAGTCAATACCTTAACCTAGGTAAAATGACCCGCTGGCTAGACTATAAAGTAAGCGAGTCTCTACCATCAAAATGGCAGAGACTCGCTCTAAGTAACTGGGAAAGCTGGCTACTGTGCCTGCTCCTTCTTACGCTTTTCGTACTCCGTGAGACCACCCTTGAGGAAGTCGATATACTTGCTGATATCGGTGTCATGGGCATACGAGGCGCTCAGAGGATTGCCCGCAGGATCGAGGGCGATGTAGTAAGGCTGTGCATTGGCGGCAAACTTGCTACGCTGCAGGTAGCTCCACTTATCTCCGATGGTGCGGAGCTTCTTGATGGAGCCACTTTCCTCTACCTCAATGACCTTAGGCAGAGCGGTCTTGTCGTCGACCATGAGGGTGATGAGGACATAGTCATCTTCGAGGAGCCCCTTGACGGTGGGGTCGATCCAGACGGAGTTCTCCATCTCACGGCAGTTGACACAGCCATAGCCTGAGAAGTCTAGTAGGACAGGCTTGCCAGTCTCCTGAGCGTAGCGCATACCAGCGTCGAAGTCGTCAAACTGAGCATGCACTTCGCCGTCGTACAGGTTGAAGTCTTGCGTGTAGAGTGGCGGTGCAAAGGCGGTGATGGCTTTGAGCGGAGCGCCCCATAGACCTGGTATCATATAGACGGAGAAGGCTAGGGAGATGATCGCCATGAAGAGGCGAGAGACGCTGATCTTCTCCAGTGGCGTGTCGTGCGGTAGGCGGATCTTGCCGAGGAGATAGAAGCCTAGCAGTGCAAAGATGATGATCCAGAGCGCGAGGAAGGTCTCACGATCAAGGATACCCCAGCCGTAAGCGAGGTCGGCGACGGAGAGGAACTTGAGCGAGAGAGCAAGCTCGAGGAAGCCGAGGACCACCTTGACAGAGTTGAGCCAGCCTCCACTCTTCGGCATGCTCTGGAGCATGTTGGGGAAGATGGCAAAGAGCGAGAAGGGTAGTGCTAGTGCTAGCGCAAAGCCGACCATGCCGATGGCGGGCGCAACGATCTCGCCTGAGGTACCAGCCTGTACGAGAAGGGTTCCGATGATAGGACCTGTACAGGAGAAGGATACCAACACTAAGGTAAAGGCCATAAAGAAGATGGAGAGTAGACCCGTGGTGCTGTCTGCCTTGGAGTCCATCTTGTTGGTCCACTTAGCTGGTAGGACTAGTTCGAAGGCTCCAAAGAAGGAGACGGCAAAGAGAACTAGTATGAGGAAGAAGATGATGTTAAAGACAGCGTTGGTCGCTAGGTTGTTCAAGGCACTCG
>CABQOJ010000194.1 GCA_902465775.1 uncultured Porphyromonas sp.
AGAGGGGAGGAAACGAAAGTAAGTCAGAAAACTTTCGTTTCCCGACCTACTCGATTTGTCTGGTGAAAGCCTGTTAGTGGTTCTTGGAGGTCATGATATTGAGCACGAGACGATCCGTCTCATTCATGCCCACACGGCCTATGCTGGTCAGGTTGTCTATCGTCTGATCCACATCATCGTCCACGATGCCCTCGCTACCCGTGACCACCTTCTGCTCCATCGCTAGCAGAGCGGAGAACATAGCCGTGCTCACACCGCTTGACACCTTCAGGCTACAGCTCGGCTTAGCCCCGTCGCAGAGGAGCCCCGTGATGTTGCCCACCATATTCTTCACCGCATAGCTCACCTGCTGCTTATTACCTCCGAGCAGATAGGTCAATCCACAAGCAGCGCCCGTCGAGGCGACGACACAACCGCACAGAGCCGAGAGACGGCCCAGCTTCTGCTTGATATAGATCACCATCAGATTGCTCAGCATCAGGGCGCGGACAGTCTCCTCGTGACTCTTCTTCTGCTCCTTGGCAAAGGTCAGCACAGGCATCGTTGCCGTGATACCCTGGTTACCACTGCCCGAATTGCTCATCACCGTCACCGGGGCCCCGTCCATGCGGGCATCGCAGGCTGCACTCGTCGCTGAGATGATCTGCGTCAAGGTTGAGTTCCCTAGATATTTCCGACCCAAGTCACTCTGCACCATACGCCCCACAGCGTGGCCGTAGTTAGACTTCATCGAGAGGCGACTAGCCTCCGCATTGACCTTCGCATCAGCTAGGATAAACTCTATCTCCTCCAGCGGAGCAGTCGTGGCGAAGTCATAGACGAGCGAAAAGTTGAGCGTCAGCTCCTCCTCGTCCTCCTCGTCCTCCTGCTGTCCTATCGGATGGTCCTCTAGAACTTGGGTTCCCTTGGCAAGGTAAGTCAGATGGTCATGCTTGCCACTGATGATAGCGGTAGCCGTCTCTCCGCTAGTCGTCCGTATCGTCACCTCAGCGTAGAGCTTGTCGACTGGCTCAGGCTTCGTACCGATAGTAATGACCTTAGCCTCGACCAACTGCTTAGCCTCAGCCAGTTGCTCAGGCGTAAAGCTGTCTAGGAGCGTGAGCCCTTTGTCAGGCTGTGCGATGACGATGCCTAGCGCTATAGCTATCGGCAGTCCGATCATACCCGTCCCTGGTATGCCCACCCCGAGGGCATTCTTGAGCACGTTGGGGCTTAGCAATACAGAGACGCTCTCTGGCGTAAAGTCGCCCAGCGTCGCACTAGCGTAAGCCGTGCAGAGCGATACGGCGACAGGCTCGGTGCAGCCCGTGGCGGGGACCACCTCTTGGTGGATGAGCGAGATAATCTCTTGACGTAGAGCGGGAGTTAGTGTGTTTGTCGTCTTCATGAGAAGGGGGAAATTGGAGGGATTAGGGATTTGTTTCTTCGTAGTCAGTCCGTGTCACATAGATCAGGGAGGTCGCTCCGAGCGTGATCACATCGCCCGACTGTAGCTCGCGAAAGGTATCTGGCAGGTACTCAACACCCGCCACGAAGGTCCCCGTCATACTGTCCAAATCCTGTATGATCGCCTGGCCATCTGACTCTATCGTGATCTGGCAATGGTTGCGTCCCAAGCTCGGATCGCTACTATGTATCGGGGTGGTCACCGAGGTGCCACGCCCGTTGTAGCTACCTATCGTGTTGCACCCCTCGTAGAGCGGGAGCAAGGCAGCGTAGGCAAAGTCGTTGGCAATCAACTGCAAGTAAGCCCGCACGGACTCCCCCTCGGGCGCAAGCTCAGCGTAGCGCGCCTTGAGATGCTCTAGCGTGGCGCCCCTAAGGCGAAAGCGTAGGCTCTCGGAACATGTTGGGCAGAGCATAGCAACCTTGCCACGGCAGTCGGCGTTGGCGAGGATCGTCTCTTCAGAGATCTTAGTCGTACAGTGAGGACAGAGTATATAGTTCACGGAGATGTTATGCGAAAGTTCGTTCTTGCCCACAAATTTACCACAAATATACCAGCTAAGCTCGCTTCGCCCAGAGCCGCCCGCTTTTTCATCCGCATGAAAATGTATTTTCGCCTAGGTGATAATGTATTTTCATCCGCATGAAAATGGATTGTCACTGGTATGAAAATCCTTTCAGTCCCGCTGAAAGCGCAAAGAGAGAGGGCGGCACCTAGACTCCTTCGTCTCAGTGTCGCCCCCTGTGTGAGGTTTGTGTGCGGCCCCTACTTAGCGGGGGCAGCCACAGTGACTAGTACTTGATCTCCTCGTCTTGACCCATCTCGTGACGTGTGATCTTCTTGCGGTCTATCGCACGCCAAGCGTAGAAGATGTAGGCGAGGACAAACGGGATCAGCAACGAAACGAAACTCATAGCCTTGAGCGTATAAGGGCTGGAGCTACTGTTTTGGATCGTCAGCGAACTATTGATGTCAGCTATCGAGGGGTAGTAAGCCGTGTTGTTGTACCCGAGGATGAGGAGCAGGCCCAGGACAGCGAGGACGACACCGACACCTTCGAGCCAGATACCCTTGCGGAAGCCTTTCTTGACCAGTGTGAGGATCACGCCCGCTAAGACGAGTACCACACCCACGAGGAAGACGATGAGGATCACTGGCATAGCGAGGAAGTTGTGCAGATACTTGTACTGCACTAGGCTCACGGCTCCCGTACTGGGGTCTACATCATATCCCTTGGTTACCATGAGGAAGACCACATA
>CABQOJ010000195.1 GCA_902465775.1 uncultured Porphyromonas sp.
GTGTCACCGTTTATGCGATCACGGGCGACCTCTATCACTACTGGCAGACGGTTACTTCAAACCGCTATAATGGTCTAGGCGATACGGGTCTCTCGGAGCCTATCCTCATCTACAACAATATCCACGACGGCCTCGGTATACTCGGCAGCATGGCTGCGAGCCAGCGTCAGGATCTTAAGGTCAAGACACGCTAATGCGGTGAAAGACTTATGACACAAACGAATCTACAGATGCTCCCCGAGTGGGCGCCACAAGATGCGATCCTCCTCGCCTGGCCACATATCCAGAGCGACTGGGCTCCGATCCTACACGAGGTACAGCGCACCTACTGCGACATCATCGAGCAGGTGACACGCTTCGAGCCCGTCGTGCTACTCGTGCCGGAAGATCCAGACGAGTACGCCTCCCTACCGTCGGAACTGCGCTCGCGTTGCCTACTCGTCCCCTGCCCTACCAACGATACCTGGTGCCGTGACTACGGTCCGCTGGCTCTCCAGAGTCCTAGTGGCGCGCGTGGCTTAGTAGACTTCACCTTCAACGCTTGGGGCGGTAAGTTTGGCGCAACGCTAGACAACCAAGTGGTGCGTCATCTCGTCGCTGACAAGCTCTTTGCCCCAGAGGTCGCTTACATAGACGCCTTGGACTTAACCTTCGAAGGGGGAGCCTTGGAGTGCAATGGCGAGGGCTTCCTATTGACCACCAAGTCCTGCGTAGAGGACCCGCTCCGCAATCAGCATCTCTACGAGTCGCCACATATATATAAGGAGTTGCTAGCGCGTCTCGGCCTGACCGACTACTGCTCGCTCGAGGTCGCTTCCCTACCGGGCGACGACACCGATGGACATATAGACACGATCGCCCGCTTCGTTGACCCTGACACCATTATATATGTCTCTCCGAGCGACCCTACGGCGCAGAGCTTCGCCGCCTTGACACAGCTAGAGCGTCAGCTACAAGAGCTAGCTCGTCAGCGTACCGCCTTGCGACTGATTGCTCTCCCCGATGTGGGCGACTTCCCCTCACGCTATGAGACGGACTGCCTCATACCGGCCACCTATGCGAACTTCCTTCTCGTCAACGGCGCGCTCCTGCTCCCCATCTACGGGCGCAGCACCGACAGCGAGGCGCAGCGCATCCTCCAGCACGCACTGCCTCACCTTGAGGTCGTGCCGATCGACTGCTCCATACTGCTCGAGCAGCACGGCAGCCTGCACTGCATCTCTATGCAGATACCGCAAGGCTTCCTCAATCCTTCACTCCTAGACACCATAACAAGATGAAAGTAGGTATCATACAGCAGCACAACGGTGCTGACCATACGAACAATATCCACCGCCTCCAAGAGCGCATCCGCCAACTAGCCCACGAAGGCGCCGAGCTGATCGTCCTACAGGAGCTACACAACGGACTGTACTTTTGCCAGACCGAAGATGTCGCTCTCTTTGACCAAGCGGAGACGATACCAGGTCCATCCACCGAAAGCTTCGGCGCCTTGGCACGTGAACTGGGCATCGTGATCGTCCTCTCACTCTTTGAGAAGCGCGCCACCGGCCTTTACCACAACACCGCCGTAGTGCTAGAGCGTGACGGCTCCATAGCGGGTCGCTATCGCAAGATGCACATACCGGACGACCCCGCCTACTACGAGAAGTTTTACTTCACCCCTGGCGACTTAGGCTTCGAGCCGATCGACACCTCCGTGGGTCGCCTCGGCATCCTCATCTGCTGGGATCAGTGGTATCCCGAGGCTGCACGCCTTATGGCGCTCAAGGGTGCCGAGCTACTCATCTACCCGACCGCCATCGGCACCGCTGCCTACGACACGCCCGAAGAGCAGCAGCGCCAGATCGATGCGTGGCAACTGGTGCAGCGTGGCCATGCCGTCGCCAACAACCTCCCCGTCATTGCGGTGAATCGTGTCGGCTACGAGTCCGACCCCTCAGGCGTCACCGAGGGGATACAGTTTTGGGGTCACAGCTTCGTCACAGGTCAGCAGGGCGAGATGCTTTGCGATCTGAGCCAGACCGAGGAGGCCGGCGCCGTCGTGGAGCTGGACCTAGAGCGCACCGAGCTCGTCCGACGCTGGTGGCCTTACCTGCGTGATCGGCGCATAGATAGCTACGGAGAGATCACCCGTCGCTACATTGATTGAGTCATTTGTGAAGGTCAAATAGGCAAAAGAGTGATTTATTCCTCCGAAACTGCTAACTTTGCAGGCAATAGCTCATTCCACATAGAATAACATAAAACGAATTGATATAGTATGGCATTAAAAGAATCTGGGTCACAAGGCTCTCACCACTCTGAGGAGATTGTATCTCGTAGCGAGCAATTCATTGAGAAGTACAGCAAGACCATCATATGGTGTGTGCTGGGCGTCATCGTGCTAGGTGTGGGCATCTGGCTCTACATTGACAAGGTGGTCAAGCCTCGCGCCGAAAAGGCAGCTGCACAGCTATACCTTGCTGAGGAGCAGTTTATGGCAGGCGCTGATAGCGCTGCACTTAATGCTCCCGCAGCTGGAGCCATGGGACTCCTAGCGATTGCTGACAAGTATAGCAGCACAGACGCTGGCAAGCTAGCCCACGCTTACGCTGGTATCATCTACTACGACGAGGGTAAGTACGAGGAGGCTATCCGTGAGCTCAAAGAGTTCAAGGCTAAGGAGAAGATGGTCGCTCCCTCTATCACCCGTC
>CABQOJ010000196.1 GCA_902465775.1 uncultured Porphyromonas sp.
ACGACTACTCTGTTAAATTGCATAGGCTATATCAAAGTCAAGCGTCAGGATATGAGGAATCTGTTGCTGTGTGCAACAGGTTCTAGCGGTGTAAACTGAATATTGGGAAGCACACAAGGGCAAGCCCAGCACCCATGCTGGGAGATCTGAGACTTGCCCTTGGGCTTTGTACTTTAGCGGGAGAGTCGCCACGCGACTATGCGGCGACACCTCTGTATCGTATGATGAGGAGAGCGCTACTGCGTATACTCCTCTAGATAGATTATGCTAGCTGCTTCTCGATGTAGTCGATAGCGTCGCCAACGGTCTTGATACCCTCAGCCTCCTCATCGGGGATGGTCATATCAAACTCCTTCTCGAAGGCCATCATCAGCTCGACCGTGTCAAGAGAGTCAGCACCGAGATCGGTGGTGAAGTTTGCCTCACGAGTTACCTCTGAGAGCTCAACGTTGAGCTTGTCTGCTATTAGGTCTTTGACCTTGCTTTCTACTTCTGCGTTCATTGCTTAATAAGTTATTTGATGAATAATTGATTAGTCATATTGGGTCGGTAGCGTAGCTCTGCTGGTCGCTCCACGCGAGGAGCATATCGTATCCGCAGATTTAGCTGTACCTTTGTGCAGAAGAGGTGTCAGAGCGTGTGAATGCCGTCGCACTTTGCACACATACACCCCTTATGTGCAACAAATGTACGAAGAAAAATGGAAACCATAGCAATATTCGCCTCGGGCAATGGCACAAATGCTGAAGCTCTCGTCCACTACCTCACAAATATAGACGACATTTCCGTCGCTCTCATAGCAACTGACAATCCTCACGCAGGAGTCCTCCAGCGTGCTGAGAGACTAGGTGTACGCTCTCTCGTCTTCCAGCGCAAAGAGATGGCGGACGTCGCCTTTGCCGAGCAACTCCGAGAGCAATATCAGGTGACCGCTATCGTCCTCGCAGGCTTCCTCGGCTTGGTGCCGGAGAGTTTGCTACGAGCTTTCCCTCGGCGCATCCTCAATATTCACCCAGGGCTCCTACCAGACTATGGGGGCAAGGGAATGTATGGCAACCGTGTCCACGAGCGCGTCCTGGAGGAGCACTGCAAGGTGAGCGGCATCACGATCCACCTCATCGATGGCGAGTACGATCGTGGCTCGACGCTCTGCGAGGTGCGCCTAGCGATCCACCCCGATGACACGGTTGACACGCTCGCTGAGCGCATCCATCGCCTCGAGCACACCTACTACCCTGTCGTCGTCGCCGACTACCTCACACGTCCCGACCTTCCGCCGCTAGCTTAGCCGAGTTACTCCTCCGACGACTGATCAAGCTCTTTGAGCGTCTTGAACTTAGCCTGCATCGTCGGATTCTTGTAGGTGAGCTTGCGAATGGTTAGCCCCTCCGCCTTGTCGTTGGCTAGGCGCAGGTTGTTTTCGCTGCCGATGAGATTGTCCTTGATCCTTTGCAAATGCTTGATCGAGTTGTCGATCTCTTCGATTGCCTTCTGAAACTTCTCACTCGCTAAGCGGTAGTTACGCCCAAACTTGTCCTTGAACTCCTCTATATCCTCCTCAAAGTGTGTGATATCGATGGATTGTTGCTGCGCCTCGAAGAGTTGCTTCCGTATATCGAGGCTCTTACGTGAGGCAGAGACCAGGAGCGTGATCAGCGGTACAAAGAATTGGGGGCGGATCACATACATCTTCTCGTAGCGATGCGACTTGTCCACGATGCCTCCGTTGTAGAGCTCGCTGTCGGGCTCTAGGAGCGACACGAGGACGGCATACTCGCACCCCTTCTTACGACGATCCTCGTCGAGCTTCTTGAGAAAGTCCTCGTTGCGATGCTTCGTGGCTGTCTCGTCAGCCTCGTTTTTCATCTCAAACATGATGGAGATGTACTCAGGCTCGCCCTCTCCCGCATAGTCGCGAAAGATAAAGTCCCCTTTGGTGCCACCGACCACTTCATTGTCCTTCTCAAAGTAAGCGTAGGGGTAAAAGGTCCTCAGCTTCTGCTCAAACTCTAGAGCGCAGTGCTGCTCCAGTGTCTCGCCTATCATCTTGGTGGAGAGACGCGCCTTGAGATCTCTGTAAAAGCTCACCTGCTCCTTCAGTCTCTCCTCCTGCTCCTTGTGCTGCTCCTGAAGTCGGCTAAGCTCTAGCTGAGCCGACTTACTCTGTAGCTCCGCCTGAGATCGTAGCACGACGATCTCCTGCTCCTTAGCTTGTAGCGCTTTCTGGCTCTCAGCCTGGGCTTTTAGGCGTTCGTTATCCCGCAAGCTCTCTTGCTGCGCCAGCTCTGCGTGGAGCTCGGTGATCGTTTTCTCCTTGTCTGCCAGCGCCAGTCGTAGCTCCGCTTGGCTCTTCTCCCCCATAGCGTCGAGTCTGCTCTGGAGCTGCGCCAGCTCGGTGTCTCGCTCTGCCAGTCGCTCCTTGAGTGTCGCCTCAGCCTGCGCCACGGCGAGCTGCTGCCCCTGTCGGCTCCGCTCCTCTACGAGCGCAACCCGCTCAGCGAGCTCCTTGTCAAAAGCCTCGCCACGCACCTGCTCTAGGAGCTGCGCATAGCCACGCTCATCAATACTAAACGGCTTATTGCAATTCGGACAAATCAATTCGTGCATATCTTATCTCAGGTCTCTCTAAAAAGGTTGATTCAAGTGAAGACAAAGATACTCTTTTCGGCAAATCTCACTGAGAGAAGTATAC
>CABQOJ010000197.1 GCA_902465775.1 uncultured Porphyromonas sp.
GCGAAGCTCCTTAGCCACAGGCCCCACGTCACGCCAGCGGTGGTGTAGGTCTTGTAGCTCGCGAGCTGCTTGGGTCACATCGGTAGACTCAGCCAGCTCCTTGGCACGCTGTATGATCGCCTCCTTGGCCTCGAGGTTCTTCTTGAAGTCGTAGTCACGGAACTCGTTGTTGATCTGCTGCAGGTCGTAAAACTGCTCTCTCAGATGCTCAAACTCGCCCTGTGTCTGACGCATATCACCAGGAGGCACGGCTCCTGCATTGCGCCAGCTATCGGTAATCTCACGATACTCCTTGCTGATGACGCTAAAGCTCTCGCTCGATGTGAGCAGCTTGCGCAGACGATCTAGGAGCTCGCGCTTTACTTCCAAATTAGCCTTCTGCTCCTCGGCAATCTCCTCCTGGCGCTTGCGATTGCGCTCCTTAAAGTCATTGAGGAGCTCCTTGAGCCTTATCTCCTGCGCCTCAGCATCGGCACGGAGCTTAGCGTTTTCTTCAGAGACAGTGTTGAGATAGCTATTCATCTTGCTGTAGAAGACGCTCTTGTAGCGATCAATGATGGATCGTGGAGGTAGCTCGCCGCTCTGCAGCAGGAGTACCACGTCGTCTGTGATCTGTGCGCAGCTCATCTTGGCAATGTCTGCATCGCTCTTGTTGAGCAGCTCCTGATACTGACGCTCCTCCTCGGTTAGCTCTTCGGTGGGGGCTGGAATCTTCTCGGCTGAATCCTCAGTCGTTACAGCCTCCGCTACGGGCTCCTCTAGAGGTGTCTGCGCCACCGTCTCAGGCGATGGGGCTGTCTCAGGAGTGGGCTCAGGAGTTGTCGTCGCCTCCTGTGCTGATGCTGTGTTAGTCGTCTGGTCGAGAGCTGAGCTCTGATTGATGTTCTCTTCTTGATTCATATCGAGATGATTCTAGATGTGTTACTAATGTCGAGGAGTCTCGGTAGATCCCACTGCGGGGTACACGCTCCTCGTCTGCTATTCGGTTGGTGTAGTGGACGGCTGGGCGCTCTCCGTGAGTCAGCCACTGGGCTCGTCTCGCTACGGGGTAGAGTTACGAGGCTGTAGCGGTGGTTTATAAAACGTAGCGCTGTGTCAGCCCTCGTTACTCTGATTGCAAAGATAACTAATTCTTGGGGATTGGAGCGTGCCCTCCCCGTGGCAAAAGATTTTCTCCCCTATGAAAATGGATTTTCTCCTAGATGAAAATAGATTTTCTCCCGCATGAAAATGGATTTTCACCCCGATGAAAATCTCGCGCCACTGGGGTCGCGCCACAAGCAAGGGCAGGGCTGACGCATGATACAGGATGAGTTCATTTGCGTCTCTATGGAGGAAATCGGCAGTTCCTCGGTGGAGATCTTTGAATATGCAGTGAGGAGTTCGAAAACTCCTCGAACTTATGACTCCACTCTTCCGAAGTTTCATTTCATTCTTCCGAAGTTTCATTTCGCCCCTCCGTGGAGAAGTTTTATTCCCCAGTGAGCTATTGAGGGATTCCTCGGGAGAGATTGGAGTCAACAGCCATTTAGCGGTTGCTTAAGGGGAACTTAGCGGTCGTTTAAGCGGCGCTGAGCGGATGGTCAGAAGGATACGGAGATGCCTAGGCGCACGGAGTGGCGCTGGAGCGGGGGGATGCCTTGGCCTGTGATGCGGTAGAAGTATTGGACGGAGAGCACCTTGAAGATGTTGCTCAGCCCAGCCGAGCACTCGAGGTGTAGGTCGTTGCGCATTGGCTGGGCGTAGGTGGGTAGGAGGATTTGCCCTGGGCGTGGGGTGATGTGCCGTGGCGATGTGTCGCCCCAGTAGCCGTGGATGCCGATGAGCTCTCGCAGTCCTAGTCGCTTGATGAGTGGGATGCGGTTGAAGAGCAAGCCCTCCATACGATAGAGGAGCTTGAAGTCGAGGTATTTGTCGGCGATGAACTCTAGTGGCTGTATGGTCTGGAAGGCGTCGGGGACGAGTAGCCAAGCGCGATTGCCATAGGGCGTGAAGAGCTGCGACTGCGGGGTATTGCCTAGAGCGATGCCACTCTGGAGGGTTATGTCGAGTGCGCCTAGTATGCTGAGGTATAGTCTCTGGCTGTAGGCTAGATGGAGCGCGCCGTGG
The DNA here is from genome assembly GCA_902465775.1 of uncultured Porphyromonas sp. The sequence continues at coordinate 2,110 of CABQOJ010000197.1, forward strand.
GTCTGGTCGTTGCCCCATAGGCCTCGTGGGTAAACCGATCCCGAGAGTGTAAAGGTGGGCTTGTAGATGTCTGCCGAGACGATGCTACCAGGCTTGCGTCCTGAGTAGGGTGTGCGTCCAGGCGTCCAGCTGAGTGAGGCCCCGATCTCGGTCTGTCGTAGTTCGTGGACTTCGTATTGCTTGCCCTCCTCATCGAGCGTGTAGTAGTGGAGTGTGCCTGTGGGGCGCTGGCGCTGGTAGTCGACCCATATATTGGAGTAGAGGCTGGGCGACCAGTCTATCTCGTGCGAGGCCTCTATATCTAGTCCGTAGTAGCGCCGTGTGATGGTGTAGGTGCCAAAGATGGAGGCGATGCCATCTTTGTAAAGTCCGTAACTCTCTTCTCCTGGGAAGAAGAGGTCGTTGCGTATGGAGAGCGCAAAGTTGTTTCGGGGGTAGGTGTGGGGGTGTAGCTCTTTTGGCTTAGTGGCGTAGGTGAGACGAGCGTAGTACTTCCACTTTTTGTCCTTAAAGCCGTAGGTGACATAGCCCTCGGCAAAGAGCTGGTTGTGCAGTCTGGCCGTGGTCATAC
>CABQOJ010000198.1 GCA_902465775.1 uncultured Porphyromonas sp.
GGCCGCTCCTTGCGATCCTGCTCGACAATGTTTAGCTCGCCCATCGACATCGAGGGGTTGCTCAGCTCTTGGTAAAGGTAGTGCTCGACGCGCAGACCCCAGACGAGACGCAGTAGCTCGCTGTAGCGGTCGTCGAGCATAGCGTAGAGCGCATTCTGGATGACTCGTCCGTGGTACATACGTCCGTCACCCTGGAGTCGCTTGAGGTCCCAGGCGAAGCCCCCGTCGCGCATGTTCTCTTCCTTGATCAGGTCGGCGATTGTGCTCGTGGTGAAGTCAAAGCCTCGTGTGTTGAAGAGGTGCATCGAGAGCTCCCAAAACTCAAAGCGGTTCTCCTTGAAGGCGCCGTCGTACCCTGCCTTGAACTTGTGCGTCCAGTCATTGCCAAAAAGTTCGAAGGGTAGCTCTACATTGACCTGTCCGTTGAAGTCTCGCTCATGGTTGAGGTACCAAGCGCGGGTTAGCGGGAAGAGCGTCCCCGACTGCACGCCCACCTGATTGTAGAAGTGACGCGCTCCAGTCTCGTCCAGCTGGCTCACCTGCTGGGTGAAGGCAGCATCCTTCTGATTGCGCTGTACGTAGGTATGTGCCAGCGCCCAGTCAAGACGAAGCGACTCGCCCAGCTGATGCTTACCGCTGAGCTTGTTTTGCAAAAGATCCTGAAAGGTCGGGTAGTTGACCTGCTGTCGGTAAGGATTGCTCTCGGGATTAGGATCTTCGTCACTCAGACCAGTGAGCTCTGAGAGGTCGTTGTCATACTTATGGGTGTAGGTGTTGCGCAGGCTGAGGCGATTAGTGCCTCGCTGCCAACCGATGTTGAGGACTCCCGCAAGGGTCGTGTTGTACTTGTAGTTAGCCCCGCTATTGCGAATGCCAGTATCGACAAAGCTCTCCTGCACCTTATTATATTGCTTGGCATTCATCCACTCGCCACGCTCTATATGGTCAATGATGGTCTGCTGCTGCGTGTTGCGATAAGTGAGCGAGGCGATCAGTCCGAGCCGATGGTTGCCGCTCTTGTTGAGGTCCCAGCTTTTGCCGAGAGAGACTTGATAGTTTTGCGAGAGCGGAGTCTTGCCCTCATGGATGGTAAAGTTGTCGGTGGTCAGTCGCTTGCTCTGCTCGAAGAGCTCGGGAACGGGGTTGTACGGGTCGAAAGGTATCTCGTGCAGTCCCTTAGGGAGGGCGCGCCGACCATCGTCATAGCCGAGCCAGTCCCACTTTCCTCTGATGCGGTACTTCTGCGTCTGGAAGGTGCTGAGCGAATTATAGCCAGTGCCGGCACTGATGGAGATAAAGTCCTTCGTCGGTATGTCTCTCGTGGTGATCTGGATAAGACCGCCCGAGAAGTTGCCACTAACATCTGGCGTAGCCGTCTTGAGGACCGTCACATTGTCTATGAGCGAGGTAGGGATCAGGTCAAAGCCGAACGCCTTGGCATTGCTCTCCGTACTGGGTAGCGGGATGCCATCGAGCGAAGCTTCGTTCCAGCGCTCGCCCATACCACGCACGGCGACATACTTATTGCTCATCGTGGTGACGCCCGTGACACGCTTGAGAGCCTCGCCGAGGTTCTTGTCGGCCGTCTTGCCGATCATCTCGCTTGATACGACCGTGGAGAGCTGAGGCATACTTTGCTGTATCTTCATCGCTCCCGCCGTATTGCTCGTTTTGTAGGAGCCGACCACGACCACCGTGCCTAGTACATTGTCCGCAATGGCGAGGTCCACCGAGAGGTTCGTTTCCTTGCCAGCGGTAATGTGTACCTCCTTGATCTGCTTGGTAGCGTAGCCCACGTAAGCGATCTCCACGGTATAGGTGCCGGGGTTCAGACGTATGGAGTAGTTGCCATCAAAGTCGGTGACCTGTCCGCCACCCGTCTCGATGATGCGCACAGTGGCTCCGATGAGCCCCTCGCCGTGCTCGTCAACGATGCGCCCCGTGAGGGTGCCTAGTCGTAGATCCGCCTCGCTGTGAGGAATAGGCTGGCCGTGTGGCTGAGCCATCAGTGTAGCGCCAGCGGTAAAGAGTGTCAAAAGGGCGAGGATATAGGGAAGCGCCTTGTGTAGCATACGAAATGTCTTCTGTTTCAAATCTTACGCTGCAAAGGTAGCGTGGCAATGTTATCATACGGTTACTCGTTTGTTTCGTTTCGCTGACAAGGGAATATGTGGTACAAGCTCTGCTACAAAGAGAGCACGATACGAGCGGGTAGAAAACGAAAAGAAGGAACGCACGCTCGGTGCATTCCTTCTGACCTATATATTATATGTGTCTGGGCTAGCTGGCGTAGATGGCGTCTAGTCGCTGGCGCAGCGTGTCGATGTCGACGTCGACGTCGATGACTCCGTTTTGCGCCAGAGAGATCTTGCCACGCTCCTCGCTGATGACGATGACGAGACAGTCCGTGGCTTGCGAGAGTCCTAGCGCACTGCGGTGACGTAGGCCTAAGTCTTTCGAGAGGTTGGGGTCGTTGGAGACGGGGAGGATACAGCCGGCGGCTCGTATGTCGCTGTCAACGATGATCATGGCGCCGTCGTGGAGCGGACTGTTTTTGAAGAATATGTTTTCGATCAGGCGGGCATTGACATCTGCCTTAAAGACCTCTCCCGTGTGGAGGTAGGCGGTGAGCTCCTGCTTGGCTTGGATAGC
>CABQOJ010000199.1 GCA_902465775.1 uncultured Porphyromonas sp.
CTTCGTCTTTTTCGTCGGTATCCTGCTCTCTTACTGGGGCATCACGCTAGAGGCTAGGACGCTAGACTTTGGGATGAACTTCGGGCTGATCCTTTTCATCTATGCCCTGGGACTTCAGGTTGGTCCGGCTTTCTTCCCCTCGCTCAAGAAGGGCGGCATACGAGACAATATTGACTCGCTTCTATTGGTAGCGGTGAATATTGCCTTGGTCGTGGGACTCTTCTACGTCTCTGAGCTTCCTATGAGTGAGTGGGTCGGCATCCTGTCGGGTGCTACGACGAATACGCCCGCTCTGGCAGCGGCGCAGAGTAGCTTGCCGAGCATCGGTACGGACGGGCAGAGCATGCTCTCGGCGATGGCTCTGGCGTGTGCGATCACCTACCCCTTTGGCGTGGTGGGGGTCATACTAGCGCTCTACGTCTTGGCGCCGATAGCCAGGAAACGTGCTAAGGGGCAGTCTCGTGAGGAGGAGCGTGCAGCTTTCTTTAGCGAGTATGAGGTAAAGAATATGGGGGTCGTGGGCAAGACGATCTCGGAGATCTCACGGGTGGCGGAGACGCCTTTTGTGATCAGTCGCATATGGCGTGACGGCAAGGCGATGTCTCCTGACTCGTCGACAGAGCTCCTGGAGGGTGATCGCCTGCTGGTCGTTTCGGATGAGCGGGAGGTGCCGAGGCTGGAGCTATTCTTTGGCAAGAAAGTCGAAAAGGACTGGAACCGCTCCGACATTGACTGGGATAGTGTGGACCAAAGCCTTGTCTCTAGGCGACTCGTCCTCACTCGCAAGGAGTACAACGGCGTGCGCCTCAGTGCCCTACACCTGCGTAATGACTACAGGGTCAATGTGACGCGCATCGATCGTGCGGGCATCGAGCTGCTCACCTCGCCAGACCTGCACCTGCAGCTGGGAGACCGTATGACAGTCGTCGGGACTAAAGAGGCGACGGATGCGGTCGCTGCCAAGATCGGCAACGAGATCAAGGACTTGGACACGCCCAATCTGCTGGGGCTCTTCATCGGTCTCTTCATCAGTGTCTTCGTCGGTATGATCCCCTTCTACATCCCAGGTGTGAGCATGCCTATACGGCTGGGACTCGCAGGTGGCGGTATCATCATCGGTATCCTGATGGGCGCCTTCGGGCCGCGTATGCATGTGACCACTTACATTACCAATAGTGCGAGTCTGCTGGTACGACAGCTGGGACTGATCCTCTACCTGGGCTGTCTAGGACTCTCGTCGGGGGCTGGCTTCTTTGACATCCTGCTGAGCACTCGTGGCTTGGTATGGCTCGGCTATGGCGCCTTGCTGACGGTCTTCCCGATCCTACTGGTCGGCTGGTATATGCTACGCCGCAAGAGTGGGGACTACGCCACTATGTGCGGTGTGGTGTGCGGTAGCATGGCCAATCCGATGGCCCTAGAGGTGGTCGGTGACCGCCTCAAGGGAAGCAAGCACACGGTCGCCTATGCTACGGTTTATCCGCTGGGGATGTTCGTCCGTATCATCTCCGCACAGCTACTTATCTTACTCTTTGTATAGCTTATGACAGACACTATAGATACCACTGAAGCACTCTCTCCTGATCGCCACCAAGGTGAGACGGGACTCTTGCGTACGGAGCATCTGGTAAAGCGTTACCGCAGTCGTACGGTGGTCAACGATGTCTCTATCGAGCTGCGCCAAGGAGAGATCGTCGGACTGCTCGGTCCTAATGGTGCGGGCAAGACGACTACCTTCTACATGACAGTGGGGCTGGTCGTGCCGAATGGAGGAAAGATATTCCTCAATGAGCGGGACATCACGAAGCTCCCAGTCTATCAGCGGGCCCGTCTGGGGATCGGCTATCTAGCGCAGGAGGCGTCGGTCTTTAGAAAGCTCTCGGTAGAGGACAATATCAAGGCGGTACTGGAGATGACGCCACTCACACCAGCGCAGCAGCAAGAGCGACTGGAGACGCTGATCGAGGAGTTTGGTCTGCACAAGGTACGCACCAATCAGGGCAATAGGCTCTCGGGAGGTGAGCGTCGGCGTGTCGAGATAGCTCGCTGCCTTGCCATCGACCCGAAGTTTATCATGCTGGACGAGCCCTTCGCCGGTGTCGACCCGATCGCTGTGCAGGACATACAGTCTATCGTGGCTAAGCTCAAGCAGCGCAACATCGGCATCCTGATCACGGATCACAATGTCAATGAGACGCTCAGTATCACGGATCGCGCCTACCTACTCTTCGAGGGTAAGGTGCTCTTCCAGGGTACGGCTGAGCAGCTTGCCGACAACGCTCTCGTACGTGAGAAGTACCTCGGACGCGACTTCGTCTTGCGTCGTAAGAGCTTCGTAGATCTGTAGCCTTTGGTGCTATTGTCGTGAGGACAATAGGCTTAAGTGACGCTCTATTGAATAGAAATAGTTATCTTTGCGGGTGGCAACACGGTCGACTACCTTCTATCGGATAGGAGAGAGTCCTCATTGTTGCACCTTTTGCGCAATCAATTCACACAACACACACATAATACGATATGGCAAATAAAAGAGAACGGCTCTTTGGGGACTTTCCCCCCGTAAGCAAAGAGCAGTGGCTGGAGAAGGTCACGGTCGATCTCAAGGGTGCCTCCTTTGACAAGCGGCTCGTATGGCGTACGCCTGAAG
>CABQOJ010000200.1 GCA_902465775.1 uncultured Porphyromonas sp.
GCCAGCGGCTCAGGCGGTCTACCTGCTTTGCGATGCTAACCAGTGGCGTAAAGATTCGAACTACCGATTTGTTGCCAATGAGGAGCGACCAGGCGAATGGCTCCTCGAGCTACCCGCCAGAGCGCTACACCATCTAGATTACTACAAGCTACTCATCTGCACGGACGATGAGGAGCTAGAGCGCATCCCCGCCTACGCTCATTATGTCGTGCAAGACCCGCGAGACTACACCTTCTGCGCTCGTGTCTGGGCTCCCGAAGAACCGTACCTTGTCAAGGCGCCAGCACCTCAGCGTCCCGACACTTTGCTCATCTATGAGTGTCACATAGGGATGAGTGGCGAGGAGATGGGCGTGGCGAGCTACGAGCAGTTTCGCACGGAGCGACTGCCCTACATCGTCTCGGCAGGGTACAATACGCTCCAGATCATGGCGGTCCAGGAGCACCCGTACTACGGTTCGTACGGCTATCACGTCTCCAACTTCTTCGCTCCGTCCAGTCGCTTCGGCACGCCCGACGATCTCAAGCGCTTAGTCGACGAGGCGCACGCCTTAGGTCTGTACGTCATCATGGACTTGGTCCACTCGCACGCCGTGCGCAACGAAGCCGAGGGCTTAGCTCGCTACGACGGCACACGGACGCTCTTCTTCCACGAGGGGAGCCGTGGCGAGCACCCGCAGTGGGACTCGCTCTGCTTTGACTACGGCCGTGGCGAGGTGGTCCACTTCCTCCTCTCCAATTGCCACTACTGGCTCACGGAGTACGGCTTCGACGGCTTCCGCTTTGACGGGGTCACCTCGATGCTTTATGAGGACCACGGCTTGGGGCGACCTTTCCTCACTTATGCGGACTACTACAATGGCAATGTAGACCGAGATGCGCTGACCTATCTGACGCTTGCCAACGAACTAATCCACGCTGTCAAGCCCTCGGCGACGACTATTGCCGAGGAAGTGAGTGGACTGCCAGGACTGTGCGAGAGCCTGGCCACCGAAGGCTACGGCTTTGACTACCGCCTAGCGATGAATGTGCCGGACTACTGGATCAAGCTGATCAAAGAGCAGCCCGACGAAGCGTGGAATCCCGAGAATATGTGGTACGAACTGCGCAATCATCGCCCCTCGGAGCAAACTATCTCCTACGCTGAGAGCCACGATCAAGCACTCGTCGGAGACAAGACCATCATCTTCCGACTCATCGACAGCGATATGTATTGGCATATGCAGCAGAGCGACTATAACGATCGGGTGATGCGTGGCATAGCCCTCTGCAATATGATTCGTCTGATGACCTTCGCCACGATGTGCGGTGGTTATCTCACCTTCATGGGCAACGAGTTTGGTCATCCCGAGTGGATCGACTTCCCACGTGAGGGCAATGGCTACTCCTACCAGTACGCTCGTCGTCAGTGGTCGCTACAGGCTAATGGCTTACTGCGCTACAAGCAGCTCGCACACTTTGACAAAGGGATGCTCTCGCTCTGCCGCTTGACGCCTCGCTTTGCAGAGCTCTCGGACTACTGCTACCATAGCCATACGGAGCGACAGGTGATCGCTTTCATGCGAGGAGACGGCTACCTCTTTGCCTTTAACTTTAGCCCCACCGAGAGCTACACCGACTACCTCATCGAGGGCGTGCCAGCGGGGCAATACGAACTACTCCTCGACAGCGATGCGGTGGCCTGCGGAGGCTTCGGACGTATCGATGCCAGCGTCCTGCACCACACCCGCGCCACCGCCGAGGGAGGCACCGAGCTACGACTCTATCTGCCCTCCCGCTCAGCGCAAGTCTACCAGCGCAAGCCGTAATAGCTCTTTCTCAAGATTATTCGGGAAAATACTATCACTCACTTATTGGCTCATAAGTGAGGACCAGTGCAAAGGTGCAGTGACAGACAACGAGGGTTACACTCAGCTGTATCAACATCAGTCTGTAACCCGCAAGCGTTTCACCTATTTACGAAGAGGAAGGACACCACTCCCAGTGAACATTTGTCGGATACAAGGTCTATAATCCTCTATCCATTAAGAGAGGTTGTCTAGTCGAAGTTTTGATTCTAGTCTATAAAGTACGAATTGAGATCCTTTAGTTCCGACTCAAGGACTTTGTCCATTTCTTGCTCTAAGAATGCCTGTTTAACTCGTGTCATAAATCTATAGTCAGAGAATAAGCGATGTAAGCTCACCAATAATCCTCCAACATCTAGTTTAAGGTAATCTTCACTTCCTATGGCATAAGCTAGGTTACCAGCGGAAGACAATGCGTTGGATATGCACAGGATCTTTCTTGTTCGAACCTCGTATAACTCTCTTGAGCCATCCTCGTTTTCGTTATAAAAAAGGCCATGCACAAGACTTATAAGCATATTGATTAGTATGCTGACCCCTGCTTGACGACCAACAATTTTAATGTCCTTTAGCAAGCAGAGGCTGTCATACTGGCTTCGATAGAGCTTGCCGGCTAGATTTTCTGAAAATGAAGATAGCAGAGGGACTGGAAGTCCTAACTTAGTAAACGCATCAGATTTCAGATGAACATATTGGGCAAAGACACCGGCGGGGAGTCGTAACCAATCTTCTCGAGGGCTATCAAAGACCTCATAGAATATAGTTGGTAAACT
>CABQOJ010000201.1 GCA_902465775.1 uncultured Porphyromonas sp.
CGTACTACGGGATCATGGGCACTGAGTGCACGCTCACGGAACTGGCGCAGAGCCTTCTGATCAATGAGTGGCTCGAGGTCCTCGTTAGAGAGGTACTCGATCTTCTGGATCTCGTGTGAAGTGCGGAAGCCATCGAAGAAGTGGATGAAAGGTACGCGGCTCTTGATCGCTGTGAGGTGGGCAACAGCTGCAAGGTCCATCACCTCCTGTACAGAGCCCGTGCAGAGCTGTGCAAGGCCTGTCATACGAGCGCTCATCACGTCCTGATGATCACCGAAGATAGAGAGAGCCTGCGAAGCGATCGTACGAGCGGCTACGTGGTAGACGCCTGGGAGTAGCTCACCAGCCACCTTGTACATATTAGGTAGCATCAGGAGCAGACCCTGAGATGCGGTAAAGGTGACACCGAGAGCACCCGCCTGTAGTGCACCGTGCATAGCGCCAGCAGCGCCAGCCTCACTCTGCATCTCCTGTACCTCGACGATCTCGCCGAAGATGTTCTTCCGCTTGGCAGCTGCCCACTCATCGACATACTCCGCCATCGTGGAGGAGGGGGTGATAGGGTAGATAGCAGCTACCTCGCTAAACATGTAGGCGACGTGTGCGGCCGCTTGGTTGCCGTCACAAGTCATTGTTTTCTTAGTTGGATTAGCCATTTCTGTGTATTGATTTTCCTTGTGTGTTATTGTTAGTCAGTTGCTTTAGTAGATAAAGCCGAAGAGCCATAGTGGGATCACGTTGTCATGTCCTATGGGAATGCCTTGCACTGCGTAGTAGCGATCCGACCGATAGCGCCCGCCTAGCTCCTTGTCAATGCGAAACTCGTAGGTCTCATCTAGGACGAAGTGCACCTGAGTACGTCCGCCCGTGTTGACCTGATGAGCATGATTGAGATGCGTCAAGAAGAAGGTGGCGTAAAGCCCCGTACTGGTCACTGGCTCAGGTACGAGTGCGTAGCCAATGTTGGTGTTTTGCAGATAGCACATTGCTGGCTTGCGCGTGGTTGTCTCTGTACCCACGCGGTATAGCTGCGTGACGAGACCCGCGTCAGAGAGGATGTGCATATAGTTGGAGATGGTAGCACGCGAGGCGCTGATCATCTGCGAGAGCTGAGAGACATTGGGCGAAGTGGGTGCCGTGCGCCCCAGTTCGTAGAGTAGTCTACGTAGCTTGGGTAGCAGACGCTGGTCCAGATTGCGCAGGAAGCTCACATCGACCTCCAGCATCATGTTGATATTCTTCAGGAGATTCTCCGAGTAGTTGCGATCCTCGAGGAAGAAAGGGTAGTAGCCGTGGTGCGTATAGTCCGCTAAGTAGTTGAGCGGATTGACCATCCCCATGATCTCACGAGAGATGGTCTCGTGGTTCTTCAAGATCTCCTCTAGCGAAAGCTGCGGAAGGTCCAGTCCCGTCTTGAGCTGGATGAACTCACGGAGCGAGAAGCCGTCTAGCCGATAGACCGCTCCTGGTAGTTGCTCCTCGATGGGGATCGCTGAGTCGTACTGCACGATCGAAGTCGTGTAGATGATCTGCAGGTCTGGCATCAAGTGCGTACAGGTCAGCAGATCCTCGTGCCACGAGGGGTACTTATATATTTGGTCTAGCAGCAGGTGCCGCCCGCCATGATCGTAGAAGCCCTTGGCAAAGTCTACAAGCGTCTCGCTGGTAAAGAGGAAGTTGTTCAGATTGACGTAGAGACACTTCCTATTGAGCGACCCAAAAGTCCTCGCAGCATAGTCCAGTAGGAAGGTGGTCTTGCCTACGCCACGACAACCATAGATACCGATCAGCTGGGCGGAGAAGTCAATCTCGCCAAAGAGGCTACGCTGTATCGGATTGCTCAGATTGCGCAACAGGTAATCGTGTGTTCTATAGAGTGCTTCCACTACTTTGTCGTTGAGGGTTTTACTTGGTACCTATATCTTGGTAGTGCAAAGGTACACAAACTTCCGTAATTGACAAGTGCTCTTGGCAAAAATCTTCATGTTTTGAGTGAACTGACCCGTTCGGATGACAAGTTAGCCCCATCAAACTAGTAATAAGTAGGCACCGATTACCGCTAATTAGCGACTTACCAACCGCTTCGCCTAAGGCTGCTTGGAGTTTCACCCGATGGAACCAAGTCATAGAGCCTATAGTTGCCGATCTTCACGGAGGAATTGACAAATGGCTAGCGGGAAAACGAAAGTTCTCCACGGAGGGTCGAAATAAAAGTTCGGAAGAACGAAATGAAACTTCGGAAGAGAGAAATGGAAGTCCGGAAGAATTTGTCAATTCCTCCGTGGAAAACTTGAATTGCCTCGGTAGGAAAACGAAAAAGGGCTCAATCGCTTCGTCTTTTGCGATTGAGCCCTCTCGATGTGCTGCGCGCTCTATCCTAAATCTTGTCTAGCTCTTCTAGTAGCGCTCTCCTCCTACCGTAGGAGTGTCTCAGCTGATTGGGTTCGTTGATATACTCTTCGAAGTGGCTGAGAGGGAGTTCCATCGGGGTGGGGTGGCTAGCAAGCGTGGCGCTTAGAGCGTAGCGCCAAGCTGCTTGAGCTGCTGCTGTACTTCGTCGATGCGTAGCAGGGCGTCGCTCTCTTTCTTGCGCTCGAGGGCGACAACTTCGGGCTTGG
>CABQOJ010000202.1 GCA_902465775.1 uncultured Porphyromonas sp.
TACAGGAGAGTAGCATGACCAGTACGGTTAGGGTTGATAGGATTCGTTTCATAACTTTATTGTGTTATAGGGTTTGTATTAGGTTGCTCTAGTATATTAGAGTGATTCAGTTTATACGGTGTAGCGTGTATAGGTACTCCCATTGCTTGCGCAGTGCTGGGATAGAGAGCGTGTCAATCATTGCTCATTATTGCTTTAGGATACTTTTGGAGATTTCCGTTAGTGCAACAGCCATCTCTTGCTCAGAGACAGTTCTAAAGTCAATGCCACAAAACGTAGAGACCTCCTTGTGCAGCGCTAAGTACTGCACGCCAGCCGTAAGGATCGCTAGTTGTATTCTCGTACTATTCGGAGACTCAGCCCCTTCCGTAAAGAAGTCCACAAGATCTGCCGTTTGGACTTCCCTCGCTTTAGCTATTTCGACAGCAGCGTCCGATGGCTTATCTTGAAGCTCTAGACGAAGTAATGAACTGAGCATACCATCCTCTGCTATCTGCCGCCATAGCGAGAGCATAATATCGGTTAGCTCTGCTGCACTCCTAGATAGTTCTTTGACAGAGAAGTGCTCATAGTGAGAGATCCAGAAGTCATGATTTCGTATGAATGTCTCTACGTAAAAGGCAAAGCCCTCAGGATAACGTCTGTAGAATAGGGGTGGCTCAATCTCGGCTCGTTCGCACACCTCCTGTATAGTCAGTCCACCAAAACCCTTCTCACGTATAATCTCCTCAGTTGCCTTGTCAATCAATTGTACAATCTCAGCTGAGGTTCGTCTCTTTTTAGGCATACTATATTGGTAGTTTTCTTTTGATACACTCTTTAGTTTAGACACAAATAGGTCTATCTCTCTATATGAATGGCTACTAGATAGTGCTAGTCGCAGTCTAGGTGCTCGCTTTGAGACGGCAGGATAGCCTATGGGCACGATATAGACATTATGATCTAGCAATCGCTCGGCCCATTGGATCGCCTTGTCATAGCTTGGAGTCAAGATCCCGATAATGGGCGTGGAGGAGTCGGTTGTCGAGAAGCCTGCCTCCTGCAACTTATCGCGTGCATATTGAGCTTTATCCAATAGTTCCTTGCGCTCGGAGGTTGCTTTTTGAATCAATTCTAAGGATCGCAAAGCTGCAGCCAAGCAAGGTGGTGGTAAAGAGACTAAAAAGCAACAACTCCCAGCGTAGTAACGGATATACTCAACGAGCTCCTTGCGTCCAGATACATAGCCTCCTATCGAGCCAAAAGCCTTGCTCAGAGTTCCAGTCACTAGTGGCACAGCTCCCAAGAGACCCAACTCTTCTAATAGTCCTCCACCAGTCTCTCCCAAGACTCCAATGCCATGGGCATCGTCTACTACTAGCAAGGCACCATACCGCTGCGAGATCTCTAGATACTCACGGACGAGACCTCGGTCTCCATCTTGCGAATAGACTCCATCCATCACAACGTAGCGATTTCGCCCTTCTCCATTGTATCGTTGTAAAGCTGACGCCAAAGCCTCTGGGTCATTGTGCGGTAGCACCTTACAAGTACAGGGCTTTACACCCTCAAAGAGGCTCCGATGGACAACTTCATCTAGGAAAACGATGTCATCAGGCTTGACCAATGCAGATAGTAATTCAATGTTTACGGAGAAGCCTGAGTTAAACACCAAGGTATCTTCCGTATGCAACAGTTTGGATAGTCCCTCTTCGAGTCTCTTTTGAAGAGAGGAATAACCTCCAACACTAGGAGCAGCACAAAATCCAGTACCAAACTGATTGATAGCTCGAATGGCGTCACTCTGCACCTGGGGATGCTGAGACAGCCCCAAGTAATCGTTTGAGACAAAGCTAATCATCCGACTCTTAGCGTATGACGTTAAAGACATTTTAGAGGCTACTGCAGAGTCCGTCTCTCTCCAATATACTTGTCTCGCCTCCTCACCATAGCTTTCCGCATAGTGAGAGGGTTCTTTGGTAAGGGAAACAATTGATTTTGAGGACTGAGCCATACTATTTTCATCCAACTTCATAGCTAGAGTCTTATACCCACACCGCAAAGATAAACAAATAAATCTAACATCCAAACGGAATGAGCAGACAAAGTTGTCTTGTTGCTGTTTTACTACTCGTTTAGCCTGATTTATTCTCTATCTCATCGTAGGGACGCAAAAATAGTGTCTAGAGAGTCGAGCGTCCGTTGTGTCAGAGGTTACAGTATTGTGGTTTTGACGGGGACGGACGCCCTCCGACTCGACACTATCCGTGTGGCCCGACATCGGGCTACTCGCAAGAGTTGCGGAGTCTAGGCTACTGCACACCTGTCCTCCGGTCTAGGTCGGAGGTGGCGAGAGATTCGTTGCGCGTCACCTTGCGGCTCTTGCCCGAGTTGAAGTTGTACGTGATCTTCAGACCGATAGCACGCGCTTGGATCATATTCCTTTGGTTATACTCAAAGTCATCGCCCCACTGCTTCGTCTCGAAGCGTATGTATTGCGAGAAGGGGTGCTGAGCCGTCAAGGTTAGATCCAGCTTGTCGTCCCAGAAGCTCTTCTTCAGGTAGAAGCTGTACCCGTGGTTGTATGAGTAGGTCGTGCGGAGTGTCGGCGGATTGGCATAGTAGTACCACGAAGC
>CABQOJ010000203.1 GCA_902465775.1 uncultured Porphyromonas sp.
CTGTGGCTCTGCGCCTCGCCAGAGATGCTCCTCCGAGGGGACGGCACCGACTGGCAGACGGTGGCACTGGCTGGGACGATGCCTCGGCAGGCGGATGGCGAGTCGCCCGTCTGGAGCGAGAAGAATCGGCGGGAGCATCGCTACGTGCAGCGCTTCATCGGAGAGCTACTGGAGCGGGAGGGGATCCCCTACCGTGCGCTTGATGTGGAGACGACAACGACGGGGCAGCTGCAACATTTGCAGGCTCGCTTCGCTTTGCAGCTTCCCGAGGAGTACGCGCCGATCACCTTGGCGGAGCGCCTTCACCCCACGCCAGCCGTCTGTGGCACGCTCCAGCGAGTGGCGCAGCGTCTGATCCTTGAGGAGGAGTCTGCAGAGCGCTCTTACTATGCAGGCTTTCTGGGGTGGTACGAGCCTGAGCGGCGGGTCGATCTTTTCGTCCAAATACGCTGTCTGCAATTGCTTCCCGAGCAAGCTCTACGGCTCTATTCGGGAGGTGGCATCGTGCGTGGGTCCAGTCTAGAGAGCGAATGGCAGGAGGTCCTGCACAAGCTCTCGGCAATCCATAGTCTTATAAGGTAAAGGAGGGAGGAGCGCAATGATACCGATGGACGATCCTGTGATCAGCGAACTAATCGCTCTGCTTCAAGCACACGGCGTGCGTGACGTGGTGCTCTGCCCCGGCAGTCGCAATGCGCCACTCGTGCATGCACTCAGCCACTACCTCACGGGGGCGACCTGTCACTCGATCATCGATGAGCGCAGCGCAGGCTTCTACGCCCTTGGCTTGGCACTCGCCACGCATAGGACGGTCGTGGTCTGCTGCACCTCTGGCACGGCGGTGGCAAACCTTCACCCAGCGGTCGCTGAGGCTTACTATCAGGGGGTGCCTCTGGTTGTCCTATCGGCCGATAGACCCGAGCGATGGATCGGGCAGTGGGCTGGGCAAACGCTTCCTCAGCCAGGACTCTTCGGCTCACTGGTGCACAAAGCGGTACAGCTCCCCGAGCCACACACCGATGAGGAGCGATGGTACTGCAACCGTCTGATCAACGAAGCGCTCCTCGCAGCGCTGGCTCCGCTCCCAGGACCTGTGCAGATCAATGTCCCGATCAGCGACCCGAGCGTATCTTTGCTTCCACCAACTCCAGCAGAGCAACAGTCTGAGCCAAGCGATAGACGACCCATCGGAATGCAGCTAGGACGCCATATCGAGCAGTGCTGTCCGTGTGGTGTGGATGCGCAGGCGGTCAAGCCGTTGCTAGCGAGGCTAGCCACGTTCGAGCGTAAGATGATATTGGTAGGACAGAAGAGTTGGACGGCTGGAAGTAGCGCGGAGGCGGCCTTTCCGCAAAGCTTGCAGGAGCAGTTCCTCTGCATCGGCGAGTCGCTCTCCAATAGGGCCGTGACGATCTGTTCGCTCGATGCGCTCCTAGCGTCTCTCAGCGAGGCGGATCGACGAGCCCTGCAGCCCGACCTGCTAATCACCCTCGGCGGGCATATCGTCTCCAACAAGATGAAGCAGTACCTGCGCAACTATCCGCCACGGGAGACGTGGCACCTGTCGCCTGACCCCAGTGTGGTGGACCTCTTTTGCAGTCTCACCGAGCTGATCAACGCTCCCGTGGAGCCATTCCTTGAGACGCTGACGCAAGGCTTGGCTGGTCAGGCTAGCTCTCCCTACGCCCTTCAGTGGCGGGAGCGAATTGATCGACTGCCGTCACCGACACCACGCTACAGTTCTCTGGCCATGGTGGGAAAGCTTCTGAGTCATCTTCCCGAAGAGCCTTGTGTGCTACACCTTGCGAACAGTTCGTCGGTGCGCTATGCGGAGCTTTTTCGCAAGCCTCGTCGGCTTCTCACGCTTTGCAATCGAGGCACCAGTGGCATAGAGGGCTCGCTCTCGACCGCCTTAGGCTTTGCCCGCCAGAGAGCCGAGGAGCGCCACTTCATCGTCGTCGGGGACCTGAGCTTCTTCTACGATCTCAATGCGCTGGGGCTCCCCGAGGTGGGGAGCAACGTGCGGGTGCTCCTGCTCAACAACCAGCGAGGAAGCATCTTCCAGAGCCTGCCGACCTTAGAGATGGACTCGCTGTCGCGACGCTACATCACCGCAGAGCATCAGCTACGAGCGCAGGGCTGGGCGGAGAGCTGTGGCTGGGAGTACCTATCGGTGCACGAGGCAAGCGAGCTGGAGGAGACGAAGGCTTAATTCGTCGGACCCGCCAAGCGTCCTCGCCTCCTCGAGGCTTTCGTCTCCTCAGAGGATGAGATCGCCGAACTACAGACCTATTTCAAGCAATTACAACCAAGAGAAGAGTTATGAGTGAAAAGAACCAACGGGTGTGGAAGCCCCTCAAAGCGTACGAAGATATCCTCTTTGACTACTACAACGGCATTGCGCGCATCACAATCAATCGAGAGCGCTACCGCAACGCTTTTACGCCGACCACGACGGCCGAGATGAGCGACGCTCTGCGCATCTGCCGTGAGGATCAGAGCATCAACGTGGTGGTCCTGACGGGCGCTGGCGACAAAGCGTTTTGCTCTGGCGGAGATCAAAACGTCAAGGGTCGGGGTGGCTACATTGGCAAGGACGGCGTGCCTCGCCT
>CABQOJ010000204.1 GCA_902465775.1 uncultured Porphyromonas sp.
GTCCTAGTCATGACGCAAGCCGTGCGGCTACTGGTGGAGCGTATGGATGCGCTAGGCTGGCACTATCCGCTACACCTCGGAGTCACCGAGGCGGGTGCTGGTGAGGATGGACGTGTCAAGAGCTGTATCGGCATTGCTAGCCTGCTCGTTGACGGTCTGGGCGACACGCTGAGAGTCTCTCTGAGCGAAGAGCCCGAGGCGGAGCTTCGCTTTGGCAAGAAGCTTATTGCATACATTGATCAGTTGGCCACTTTTGACCAAACTAGACCGATCTACGGAAGCCATACTTATCGCTCCGTAACTCGTGACCAGGCGCATGCTCACTACCCCGCTGTGCTGACGCTGGACAGCGACGGGAAGGCTCTCGATGTAGGCTTTGATGCTCGACTGGAGGAGACGCAATTGGCTTTCGCCGAGGAGCGACAGATATTACAAGTCATCAACCTGGACACGCCAATGGATCGGCTGGTGCAGCACTTAGAGGACTTTGTAGCTCACTGGGACGGTCGCTCTTGGCTGGAGCTACGAGGCGCAGAGCTGGACTATATATATAAGGTACGCTATGCCGTGGAGCAGCTCTCGGAAAGAGGGACGATGCCTCGCATCTTGCTACACTATACATCCCATGCGAGAGGCTATGACGACATCTTAATCGACTGCGCTACACAGCTCGGCTCATTGCTTTTGGAAGGGATTGGCAATGCGGTCGCTTTTTCAGCAGTGGCTATGAGTCCTAAGGCTCGTTTGGACCTGCTCAATGGTATCCTTCAAGCGGTACGCATTAAGATGACCCACACCGAGTTTATTAGTTGTCCAGGCTGTGGGCGCACGCTCTTTGACCTTCAACAGACGGTGGCGCAGGTCAAGCAAAGACTAGCGCATCTGCCTAATCTCAAGATTGGCGTGATGGGCTGCATCGTCAATGGTCCTGGCGAAATGGCCGATGCGGACTACGGTTACGTGGGCGGTGGCGTCGGCAAGGTCGACCTATACCGAGGCCAGGAGCGACTCGTGCATGGCATCCCTTCGGCAGAAGCTGTGGATCGTCTCATCGAGCTCATCAAGAGCGACGGCAAGTGGTGCGACCCGCCACAGCAATAATCTTTATACCTACTCAACTCATGCTTCCTATTCGGATTATCAACCGCTCTTCCTATCCCCTGCCCCAATACGCTACGGCGCTCTCTGCAGGGCTAGACCTACGAGCCAACCTAGAGCAGAGCGTCTCGCTGGCACCCCTAGAGCGTAGGCTGATACCCACTGGTCTATACATGGAAATCCCCGCAGGCTACGAGGGGCAGGTGCGTCCACGCAGTGGGCTGGCCATCAAGCAGGGGCTGACCGTACTCAATGCGCCTGGTACGATCGACGCAGACTATCGTGGCGAACTACAGGTGATCCTTATCAATCTATCTCAGGAGACAGTGGAGATAGCTCCTGGCGAGCGGATCGCTCAGCTAGTCTTCGCAAGCCATGAGCAGTGCGACTGGATTGAGGTCGAGAGCCTCTCGGACACTCAGCGTGGCGATGGAGGTTTTGGACATACTGGCGTATGAAAAGCATCGGTCGGCAGACACTCTTACTCCTTCTCTTAGCTCTGCTAGGGCTAACCTCTGCTAAAGTCTCTGCGCAGTCCACAGAGACGAAGGCGACTGCCTACTCGCTCATTGAGGACTACGCCAATATCCTCTTCTTTGCAGGAGCGCAAGAGCCTGCAATCGGCTATCTCTATTTCCTCTACGATGGCTATCCCGACCAGCAGGTTCGGACGGCTGTCCCGCTAGCCAGTTGGCTTGATCTGGCAGGTCGGCAAAACGAAGCTAAAGATCTACTCAAGACGCTTTTTACCAAGCGAGGCGACCAGGCACGCGCCAATCAAGAGCTCGTACGCTACTACCTCACGCTCCTCTACAGTAGCGGAGAGATTGACGAGGCGGACTCGCTCTTTGCCATGCTCCCGAGAGAGGTGTCGAGCCACCCAAACATACTGCTTGTTCATCTGACCAGCCTAGCGATGCTAAACAAGAACCAAGAGTTGCTAGAGCAGATCGCACAGCTAGACACGACGCTGCTCACAGACCCTCAGCAACAAGAAGTCTACTACCGACTCGTCGCTCAGACCTCCTCCAAGCTAGGAGACTACCAGCGCATGCTCCAAGCTGCGGAGCGTCTGGTCGAGCTTGAGCCGAGCAACCTTGGCAATCACCACACACGTCTAGAAGCGCTCAACGCACTGAGGCTAGACGATCAGATAGAGAAGGGTCTGGCGCAACTTCAGCAGACGCTCTCTCTACCCGACGCCTACATCGAGGTGACTCGTGCCGAACTGATCGCCTCGCGCCGAGACAACAAGCAATCGGCCGACTACCTTTACCGATATCTAGCGCGACAAGACAGCATCTCCTCAGTCTCGGCACGCATTGTCTCGATGCTACTACCAGACTTCTCAGACATTAGCCAGATCCCGTCAGAGTTTATCCCCGCCTTAACTCGACTTGCAGAACTAGAGCCGACCGATCCGAAGCTCTTCGCCGACCTTTACATGATTGTATCGACACAACAGGGGAAAGCGCAGGCGGAGCAACTGGTCAAGCAGTTTTACGACAACCC
>CABQOJ010000205.1 GCA_902465775.1 uncultured Porphyromonas sp.
GATTGGCCAGAAGTGTCTGCGTCTCGGCACGACGCTCGGTGACAGAGGCTGCGAGTAGGCCTAATAAGAAGACGACAACGAGTGTGCCTCCGAATAGAAGCCACCCTTGCCACGGCTTGAGTTTTCGTTCTTTGGTCATAGCTATCTCTCTTTCTGCTGTATGGTTCTTGGGAAGGTGTGTGTAGTGCTTTGTTACAGTGGTAGGCTACTTCTTTTGCAATGCTTTAATCCACTGTGGTACGGGGCTATCGGGGAAGGGGACTAGAGCGTGCGGTGTGCTAGACAGGGAGTTGGACCCTCCGTGGGGCACATCTCTGTGGCAGTCCCAGCAACGCTTCTCGGACCCATCGTTGATCTCGGAGCGTGTGAGCATGCCGGTCTTGACGAAGTCCTGGTTGAGCTGTGTGTGACAGCGTACGCAGTTGTCATAGATGACACGCTGGCTGCGAGCCACGGTGCGCATGACCTGTGGCTCACGACGAGCGGTAAAGACGGTCGCATGGCGCAGACCATCAGTCCCTTTCGTGTAGTAATAGTTGAAGATATTATTGTGTGGCACGTGACAGTCGGCACACTGAGCACGCTGGCTGTGCGAACTGTGCTGCCAGGTCGCGTAGTAAGGCTCCATGACGTGGCACTGCACGCAGGTCTTAGGGTCGGAGCCGGCATAGTTCCAGACCATAGACATGTAGGTGAGGTAGACACCCAGTCCAGCTCCTACACCTACGATAAGGATGGCTAAAACCTTACTGCGCTAGGTGGGGAGGCAAAGCCTGACGAATCTATTCCAGAGTCCTTTAAGTCGCTTCATAGTACCCAGCCGTTTGGATGCTTTAGTATGAGGAGAGGTACCCCTCCAGGACAAAGGTAGTAAAATAATCTATTTACCGTCCACTTCGTACGACTTATTTGACAAATCTCTAGTATCTATCCTCTAATCTCCAAATTCTCCTCCCTTCTCTTACAGCCCGTAGACATGCACGCTGTTGCTGGCGGAGGGGAGGTAATTGACTCCGTACCAGCACATCTGTAGGAAGAGGAAGCTCCCGATGAGTACCCACATAGCGCCTCGTAGGTCGTGTGGAGAGAAGCGTCTGTAATGGACGAAGAGCAGGTAGGCACACATGGTGATGGCGGCCCAGGTTTCTTTGGGGTCCCAGCCCCAGTAGGTGCCCCAGGCTTCTTTTGCCCAGAGGGCTCCGAGCAGAAGCCCGATCATGAGGAAGCCTAGCCCCGTGTAGACGAGGTTGTCCATGACGTAGAGCTTGTGCGCATTGTCGTACTGTCGCTGCCAGACGATGTAGATGCAGATGAGCAGTGCCACGCCGAGCAGGCCATAGGCAAACATATAGCTGATGACGTGCGGTACGAAGTAAGGGCTCTGCAGGGCGGGCATCATCGCCTTACTATGGATCTGTGGCTTTACAATATTGATGATGATGAAGACGCCTGAGAGGATCGTGCTAAAGCTAAAGATCCATCGGTAGCCCCACCGCAGGTAGACGAGCAGCCCCGAGAGGAGTACGAAGAGGGAGTAGAAGAGCCTAGTCTCGCCCTGCGTACGCATCGGAGGTCGAGCTTGACTGATCCAGAGCCCGGCGATAAAGAGTCCTAGCGAGACCACCCCAAGGATGGATAGGAGCATCGCAACGCTCCGCTTGCCTCGCCACGCAAAGGCTGCGCCGATGGCACAGAGGAGGATGGTGGCAATACCAAAGTAAGGGAAGGCTTCCCAACTGAGCTGAGAGAAGGCTGCTAGCATAGGGTTGTATCGTTTGGCGTGTGAGAGGTGGTGCGCTTGCTCCTCGTGGTGTGACGTCCAGGGCCTAGGAGCAGGAAGAGTGCGCCCAGCAGGAGTATATAGATGGAGATGAGGACGGGACGAATGAAAGGATCGTAGACCAGCTCCAGCTCGGTGGTTGTAGCCCAGCGTCCTCGCTCCTGATCGTAGTTGAGCTGATAGACATACCATCCCTCGGTCTTGAGCGGATCATTGACAGAGATGGTTGCTTCGCCCATGCCGCCACTCTTGAGGATGTACTCAACCTGAGAGTAGTACTGCTTTGGCTCGGGGTAAGGCATCACGATGCTCAGACTGTCGGACAGTGCCAGCGCTCGGTAGGGTATGAGGTAACTACCACAAGAGACCCATCCCGAGTAATGCTCCTGACCTCTAGAGGCCTGAAGGCGTACGGCTGGAGCCCCTCCACTAGAGGCAAATGGCTTGTAGACCAGCTCTTCCTCAGCGATGACGGGAGCACCTAGAGGGAGGTATTCCTCGACTTTTATCTGCCAATCACTCAGGAAGCCTTGCTGGGGAACGGTGTCGATGGTGAGTGCGGCAGAGCCTTTGCTGGGCTTGACCGCTTGGCCACTCTTACCGTCGAGCAGGATCAGCTGAGGAGGGTATTCGTCCATGTGAAATTCTTTGAGCTTGAGCGCTATCGGCAGTTCGACGAGCTGCATGCCACGATCATAGTCGGCTCCGCGCCACTCAATGCGTCCCTCCTCGAGTACCATGCGGTAGCGCTGCATGG
>CABQOJ010000206.1 GCA_902465775.1 uncultured Porphyromonas sp.
CTAAGGCTCCGGTCAAGACGCACATTGACAATGCGCCTAACAAGGATCCTGAGAAGATTACCTCTTTTGAGGACTACCCGGGGATGCTCTATGCAGGTGTCGCTGAGGTGAAGGAGGGACACTTTGACTTCTCTTTCGTAGTGCCTAAGGATCTCCCTTATAGTGGTGGCAATGGCAAGATCAATCTCTATGCTTACAGCGATGCGAAGGGTAGCGAGCCATACGAAGCGATGGGCGTGAACCATGCGATCTGTGTCAAGCCTGGAGCGGGGGAGCACAGTGTGGTCGACACGGTCCCGCCTGAGATACGGGAGCTATACCTAGGTCATCCAAACTTCTCAATGGATAACCCCATCGGCTCGACGCCGCTCTTCGTTGCCACGCTGGCTGATGCCTCGGGGATCAACCTTTCGGGAACGGGAGTGGGGCACAACATGACGCTGGTCGTGGATGGGCGCGAGGACTTGACCTTTAACCTCAATAGTAGCTACACCGCCTCGGAGATGGAGGCGGGCGTGGGGCGGGTTATATATCTGCTCCCTGAGCTGCCCGATGGCGACCATACGGCGACCTTTACCGTGTGGGACGTGTGCAACAATGTGACGGAGCGTAGCTTTGCCTTCCGGGTGCGTGCTGGTCAGGCGCCGACGGTGGTCGAGAGCCGTGCTCGTCCAGGTGTCCTGACGGCTGATGATCCGCTGATCGTGGAGGTGTACAACAATGCGCCAGGCGTGGAGGTCGATGTGACTATCGAGCTGTACGACTACCGTGGCGCACTGGTTGCGCTCTCGCCACAGATGGTGGCTCGCTCTGGACACGATACGCCGGCTCTGATACGGTGGGAGCCTAAGCTACAGTCGGGCGGTGCCTTGTTGCCAGGGCTTTACATCTACCGCTTGCGGATGACGCAGGGAGACTCGGTGCCTGCCTACACTTCGGGCAAGATAGTAGTGCGGTAACAGTTTCGTTATGCAGGCTGATCTCTTAGCGCTGGTTACCAGTTCGACACCCTTTGTGGCGGTAGTTGTGATGGCTCTTCTGGTGGTGATCAACCCTTGTCCACTGGCTACGGTGGTCTCCTCGCTGCTCTTCCTGACGGGACGGCAGACGAATAGACGGCGGGGGTGGTGGCTTACGACGCTCTATGCGCTGGGGCGGGCGCTGCTCTACTTTTCGCTGGGATTGCTCTCGGCGTGGCTCTTGCGGACGAGCATTCAGACGCTCCAACTACAGGAGCAGATCCTGTATGGTTTGGAGCTTTGGCTGGGACCTCTGATTATCCTACTGGGAGTACTGCTCTGGCTGTTCGGTCATCACGACCATCATGATCATCATCACGAGGAGCCGACGCATCAAGTGGAGGAGCATGAGCAATCGTTAGAGCGACAGGGCGCGTGGAGCTGGCGAGCCCTGTGGCTGGGCTTTAGCTCGGCTCTCTTCTTCTGCCCTGCTACGGGGCTGATCTACTTTGGTATGCTGGTCCCTATGACGGCTCAGGCGGAGGGCGCTGTGGGGTTGCTCTACCTAGGGCTCTTTGCGATCCTGACGGCTAGTGTCGCTTATCCGGTCTATGGCTTGATACGGATGGGGTTGAGTCGCTTAGCGCGTTTCGCTGGAGATATGCAGCGGTGGCGCAAGTGGCTGAGCGTGGGCATCTCACTGCTCTTCATCGTGATGGGCGTTGTGATCACGCTCGTTCACCTGCTACATGGTCACGAGTCGGCAGTCGGCTGATCTCTGTAGAGCTTGATGAAACAGTGCGTGGCGAGGACGACGTCGTGGCGAGACTTGAGCTGGTAGATGATCTCCAGCTCTTCACGACCCCACAGGAGTTTGCTATAGAGCGACTCTAGGCTGATGCGTGTCTGTAGGGGGTCGGCCTGGTAATGCGAGATGAGGTAGTTGATGCCTTGGCGCATGGTGCAGAACTGTCGCCGGGACCAGAGGCTCTCACTGGGCAGCTGGTAGTGCTGCAGGTCGTGCGCTAGGACGGCTAGGTGGAAGGCGAGGCTATGCCCGACGAGCATCTGTACACTTTCGAGGTCTCTGAGGAAGAGCTCTAGCACCGCTTGGGGAGCTTCGCCATGCCCAGCGACAAATTCGGTGGTTAGCTGATGGTAGTCGGTCGCTTCGCTTGTGATCGGCACGCCACTGAGCAGGAGGTGGTCTTCGCTACGTACGACTCGTAGCTCTTCGTCTAGCAGAAGCCACGAGAGGCTCGCCAGGAGCGGTGTGTCGATGGAGGTGAGCTGTGTTTTGTCAAGCGTGTCGTGCAGATAGCATACGGTCTCGGTGTCTACCACAAGGTAGCGAGGCGTGGCGCCGTCGGGCGCTGAGCCAAGCTGCAGGAGCGGTGACTCCTCGATGCTGAGGGCACAATGCGGGGCGAAGTCACGCTCTACGCCTTTGTAGACGGGATTGTGCTTGCGCAGTCGCCTACGGCCGAAGGTGGTGATGCCACAAGCTAGGATCAGTAAGAGCAGGAGGTCAACCCAAGTCATGGTCTAGTTG
>CABQOJ010000207.1 GCA_902465775.1 uncultured Porphyromonas sp.
TTAAGACTATATACAAGTGTAGTGCCTGTGGCGCTACCTACAGTCGCTGGCAAGGACAGTGCAACGAGTGTCAGGAGTGGAATACGATCGAGGAGCAACTGGCTCAGCCAGAGACTACCTCGGGGCGCTCAACACCAGCGCAGGAGATACAGCGTAAGCTCAAGCAGATCCATGAGGGTGCTACGTGGGACGGCCTTCAATCTGAGGAGGTGCGCCCCATACAACTGATCGAGGGAAGCGAGGAGAGTCGAGTAGATATGCACGACGAAGAGCTAAACCGCCTCCTCGGAGGTGGACTGGTGCAGGGCTCCTTTACCTTGCTCGGTGGTGAGCCCGGTATCGGTAAGTCTACACTGGTCTTTCAGACTGTCCTGCGCTGCCCAGAGCTCAAGACACTCTACGTATCGGGTGAGGAGAGTGCCCAGCAACTCAAGCTACGTGCCGACCGCATCGGCATACACTCGGAGCAGTGCCTCATCTACTGCGACACCGACCTGGACAACATACTCCTGAAGGTACTGCAGATAGCACCCGACCTGCTGGTCATCGACAGTATTCAGACCGTCACGACTGCACGCTCGGACTCTTCGCCAGGATCCATCAGTCAGATTAAGGAGTGCGCCAACCTGCTCCTGCACTTTGCCAAGAGCAGCGGCATCCCCGTGATCGTCATTGGGCATATCAACAAAGAGGGCTCCATAGCGGGTCCGAAGATCCTAGAGCATACGGTGGACACGGTCTTGCAGTTTGAGGGCGACAAGCAGCATCTCTACCGCATCTTGCGTAGCCATAAGAACCGTTTCGGCTCTACCGACGATCTCGGCATCTACGAGATGAATAGCTCGGGACTGGTCGCTGTGAGCAATCCCTCGGAGCACCTCATCTCGGGCAATACGGAGGGACTCAGTGGTGTCGTGGTCGCCTGTGCCGTGGAGGGTATTCGTCCGATCATGATCGAGACGCAAGCTTTGGTCAGCTCGGCCATTTACAATAACCCGCAGCGGTCGACTACGGGCTTTGACCTGAGGCGACTCAACATGCTGCTGGCCGTTTTGGAGAAGCGGGCCGGCTTCAAGCTCATTCAGAAGGATGTTTTCCTCAATATCACGGGTGGCATCAAGATCAATGATACCGCCGTGGATCTAGCGGTGCTCTGTGCCGTCCTCTCCTCCAATCTGGACATAGCCGTCCCCTCGAAGACCTGCATGACGGGCGAGGTGGGACTGGCGGGAGAGATACGTGCCGTGAGCCGTATAGAGCGACGCATAGCGGAGGCGCACCGTTTGGGCTTCACACGGATACTGATCCCCACGGCGAATGCTAAGAGCCTACAACAACGGAACTACGATATAGAGATCGTGCCGTGTGATCGGGTGGATCACGCCTTTAGGACACTCTTTTCACAAAGACAATAGACACTATATATAATAATGAGTAGGATGAACTGGGATCAGCTGATCTCTAACCGACGCTTTGGAGCAGCTGCTCCGCAACTCTCTGGGGGCATGGAGATGCGCACGGAGTTTGACCGAGACTACGATCGTCTGATCTTCTCGGCACCATTTCGCAGATTACAAAACAAAGCGCAGATCTTTCCCCTGCCCAAGAATATCTTTGTGCACAACCGCCTGACGCACAGTCTGGAGGTGAGCTGTGTGGGGCGTAGCCTGGGCAACTACATAGCATGCCGCCTGACGGACAATCAGGATACGCCTCATCGGGGTAGCATCGCCACGGTCGTCTCGGCGGCTTGTCTGGCACACGATATGGGCAATCCTCCTTTCGGACATAGTGGCGAGCGGGCGATACGGGCTTACTTTACCGAGGGCAATGGTCGCCAATGGTATGACGCCGTAGTAGGGGAGGGGCACTCGTGGGAGGACTTCGCTTACTTCGAGGGCAATGCCAACGGCTTTCGCCTGCTGACCCATCAGTTTGAGGGGCGCAGGCCTGGGGGCTTTGCTTTGACCTATACCACGCTGGCAGCTATTGTCAAGTACCCCTGGTCATCGGCTAGGGCGCCTGAAAGCGGGAAGTTTGGCTACTTTCAGTCAGAGCGGGCTACCTACCTTGATGTGGCTACCTACCTAGGTATCCTACCCGTAGACTCAGCCTCGGGACACTATGTGCGCCACCCGCTGGTCTACCTCGTGGAGGCGGCCGATGATATATGTTATCAGGTGATGGACGTGGAGGATGCTTACAAGCTGCGTATCCTGAGCTACGAACGTACGGTGGATCTGCTCCTGCGCTACTTCCTCGCAGATGGTCGCGATCATGCGCTGGCAACGCTGGAGGCTATCGGCGATCGCAACGAGCGGATCGCTTACCTGAGAGCTAAGGCGATCAATATTCTCGTGGAGGCTTGTGCCGAGGTCTTCATCGAGCACGAGGAGGAGATACTGCGGGGTGCGTTCACTGGGACACTGGTTAGCCGAATGCCCGAGCGACTCTATGCGGCTTACCGAGCCAA
>CABQOJ010000208.1 GCA_902465775.1 uncultured Porphyromonas sp.
GGCTAAAGCGGAAGAAGCCCG
This sequence comes from uncultured Porphyromonas sp., assembly GCA_902465775.1. The sequence goes on from CABQOJ010000208.1 coordinate 22, forward strand.
TCTCCATCCCATACGTTAGGAGGATCAGGAGCAGCGCCACCCAGGCATACAGATTGGTCACGATACCGTAGTCCGCTGGCGAGGGGAGCTGATACACATAGAGCGGGAAGAGCGCCCAGCCGAGGAAGCGACTAAGCATAGTCGTCGCCCCGTAGATGACGGTGTCCTTAAAGAGACTCTTGATACGGCTACTCATTGGATTTCTATAAAAGGCTTTTCGAGTAAAGCATTACACTTCATACAGATCCCCCTCTTGGGCTGCAAAGCTATTGGGAAAGACCTCTTGCGCCTCCCTCAGTAGCACCGACACATCGTCATAGCGCCCCGAGTAGTGACCCAAGAGCAGTTGACCCACCTCGGCAGCCTTAGCCACCTCCGCCGCTTGCCGTGCCGTCGAGTGCCCGTAGGTCTCCGCACGGTCGAGAAACTCCTCACTGTAGGTGCTCTCGTGGTAGAGGAGGTCCACCCCACGAATCTGCTCCACCAGATGCCACGCCGGGAGCGTGTCTGAGAGATAAGCGTAGGAGCGGGACGGGCGACCAGGCTTCGTCAGCTCACGGTTCGGGATGATGCGCCCGCCACCTTGAGGGACGTAGTCTAGCCCCATTTGCAGAGCAGGCATAGCGCTGTAAGGGATTTGGTAAAAGTTCGTAGCCACAGGATCAATCCTCCTCGGCATACAGTGCTCACGGCAGAGGAAGCCTACGGCACTCGTACGGTGACGCAGGGGCAGCGTGTCGACCGTGATCCACTCGTCGGTGTAGATGGACGGGCTGACCTCGTCACTCGGAGCGATCGTCACAGAGAGCGCATAGGAGCTCTCCTCCATATGATGCGCCTCTATGTAGCGTATGAAGTCGGCCACCTCGGCAGTCGTCACGATCGTGAGCGGCTTCGTGCGCCCTACGTGTGCCATCGAGGTGAGCAGACCAGGCAACCCGAAGCAGTGGTCCCCGTGAGCGTGCGAGATAAAGAGCGCCTCCAGCTGTGTCATCTTATAGCCCGCCAGCATAAGCGAGTGCTGCACCCCCTCGCCAGCATCTATCAGGTAGTGATGCTCAGCGACGGTCAGCACTTGCGCTGACGGCAGATGATGCCGTGTGGGACGCGCAGAGCCACAGCCGAGGATCTTGACTTGCATCTCAAGCGTGTTGCTATAAAAACGGAGCTAAGGCTAAGACTCTTCCTCCTCCTCTGGGGTATAGCGGTAAAAGCCCACGCCCACCTTGCGACCGAGTTGACCGGCACGTACCTTACGACGTAGCAGTGGGTGCGGACGATACTTGCTATCCATAAACTCCGCAAAGAGCCCCTCCAAGATCTCCAGACAGGTGTCTAGTCCGATCCAGTCTGCCAGCTCTAGCGGTCCCATCGGGTGACTAGCTCCGATGCGCATCGCACGGTCTATGTCTTCGATAGAGCCGATGCCCTGCGCCAGCTCGGTGATCGCCTCGTTGATCATCGGTATGAGCATACGATTGACGATGTAGCCTGGCGAGTCCTCGACGTAGACCGTCTCCTTGCCCATCGCATCGCACAGCTCCTGGATCTGCTCGAGCGTCTCCTGCGAGGTGTGCTGTGACGAAACGATCTCGACGAGGTCAATGAGTGGTACCGGATTGAAAAAGTGCATCCCCGCCACAAGCGACGGACGCTGCGTAGCGTTGCCCAGCTCCGTGATGCTGATCGACGAAGTGATCGAAGCGATGATCGTCCCCTCGCTCAGGACCGCGTCTAGGTCTCGGTAGAGCTCCTTGTGCTCCTCGAGGGAGCCACTAGACGCCTCTATGACTAGGTTGGCGGAGACAATGTCGGCATTGTCCACGGTCACCTTGATGCGACTGAGGAGCTCCTGTCGCTCCGCATCGCTCCAGCCGAAGAGTTCGCCGCACTCGGCCAGCGACTGCTCGAGGAGTGGAATAGCTCGCTTCTGACGGTCTAGTGAGCGCGCCTGTATGACGGTAGGTATATGGTGCATAGCCAGACAGATGGCTATGCTACGGCCCATAGAGCCAGCGCCCACGATGGCCACCTCCTTGTCGTAGCGGGTCGTAGCGGTACTGCTCTGGGTAGAAGTCTCTTTTGTCATTGTATTGTAGTCTCTCTTGCGGATCAAAGGTACAAAAAAGCGCTCACCCGTCTAGCGTTACGTGCAACGGCTGTAGGGACGCACGATCTGTGCGTCCGTTGTTGAACCATCCGACGTGTAACGGTTGTAGGGACGCACGATCTGTGCGTCCGTCCCCGAACCATCCAACGTGTAACGGTTGTAGGGACGCTCGGTCGAGCGTCCGTTGTAGAACCATTCGACGTGTAACGGTTGTAGGGACGCTCGGTCTGTGCGTCCGTCCCCGAACCATCTGACGAGTAACGGCTGTAGGGACGCTCGGTCGAGCGTCCGTTGTTGAACCATCCGACGTGTAACGGCTG